>JAJYAR010000217.1 GCA_021779435.1 bacterium | reverse complement strand
TCGTCTGGGCAACCGGCGTGCGATTCGCGATGCGCACCGTGCACTCGAGAACGCTGCTTCCCGGCCGCAACGTGTAGCTAACGGCCCAGCGCATCCGGTGCCGCACCTCGAGTTCGCCCACCCACACCGTCCGGCCGCCATCCGGGAGCTCCTCGGTGCGGTATTGGACGGGGCTGAACGTGGAGGCGCGGTGATGGTGTGGAATGTTCCACTCGATGCCGCCGGAGATCCAGGCGCCGATCAGCCCGATCAGGGCGGGTTTGATCACGTGCTGCCGGTACACGAAATCGTAGTTGTTCGTCTTATCGAGCGCCGAGAACAGCCGGCCGCCCAATTCGGGCGCGATGCCGATCCGGACGAACTCGTTCTCCAGGTAAACAAGCCGGTACGTCTGCTCGCTGCGCTTGTTCGTAAGGTTGTCGTACAGCGGATAGGGATACGTGCGGCCCTCCGCTCCCTGGGACTGGCGTCCGAAATAGAACATCGGGTTCAGGTCCGGCGCACCTGACTTGTAGGTGGGGATGACTTCGTCGGACTCGCGGAGCGTGACCGGTGCGGCTGCGAACAAAGGCCCGGCGAACAGCGCGGCCAGAGCGGCGATGCGGAGAGTCGAGGGAAGGACGTTCATGGGATCCGGGATGATTCTGAAGATGCGTCACTGAATTCCTGGGCGGCCGAACTGGTGGGCTTCGGCGGGTGTGCCCACCTCCGATGCGACGGGCATGCGGTCGGTGGGCTCGAGCCTTCCGCGATGGAGGTCGAGGAGACGCGCATGGGTCGTCATCGCCGCTGCCACAAGTTCCGGATACGGGCGGTCGGTCACGTCGACCCAGCCGATGTTGTAGTTTTCACCGTCACCGCGCCCGGTCGCCGGCTGGTCGATCCACTGGAACCAATGCGTGCCGATGACCTCCGGGTGCGCCGCGGCGTGTTCGACGTAGAAGCGATACGCCAGACCGCGCTCGACCTGGTTCATCGCCATCACCAGACCCGGCGCCAGACCGCGACCGGGGACGCCAATGTGAAACTCGCCAAGCAGCAGGGGCTTCTTCACGAGGGCGTAGATGCCCTGAATCATGTCCGCCGGAGGCTCCCAGCGGTATTTGTTCAGGCTGTACACATCGAAGCCCTTCGCGAGCGCGACGACATAGTCGGGCGGCGCTCCGCCGAAGCGGATGCCGAGGTTGAGGTGATTCGGATCGTGCTTCCTCAGCGCGGCATTGATCACGTTCAGGTAGCGCGCGAACGCGGCAACGACCAGCTCACGCCGGATTTCCGGAGTGTCGCCCTTTTCGAGGCCGGCTTTGAAGCGGGCCTTCATGGCGGTGTCCGCTCCACCAAGGACCAGGTCGACAAACTGGCTTTCCCGGCCCGGCCAGGGCGGCTCATTTCCGATGAACGTGCCGAGCAGGTAAGGATCATCCCTGTGGGTTGCGAGTTGCTGGGCGGCTTGGGCATCGACCTGCGCCTCGAACGTGGCCGCGTACACGTCGGGCATGCCCATGACGAGCGGGCCCGCGTTGAAACGCACATTCTGCACGTATGGCTTGCGGTGAGGGTCGGCGCCGAGCGCGTCATTCACAAGCGCGCCGTAGGCCGTGTTAAGGCCCCAGGCCTCGAAGCGTTGCGCCGTGATCCTGGCCCAGGGGCGCTGCCAGTCGGTGCCATGGCGTCGCACGATGTTGGCCCCGTAGAAATTCGACTGGTTGCCGCCGCGCCCTGCGTTGCGCGCAGTGGCCGGCGCTCCTCCCGGGGGAACCGGCATCGGCGGCGGAATACTCGCGAAGTAGTCCTCCCGGCCCGAGGTGCGCGTGCTGGAATTCGCGCCCACGCCGTTCACGCCGGTGGAGTAGAACAGGTGCCCGTCGGGGCAGACGAACCACCAGGCTCCGTCGACTTGTTCAACGCGGAAGAAGCCGGTCGCCTTTGCGTGCGTCGACGCAAACCCGCCGTAAGGACAGCGGTCCGGCGTCGCGGCTTTGGCAAGCAATGCGGCCTCGGCGTCCCAGCTGTTCTTCAGATCCTCGGCCGAGCGCGCCTTCCCAGGCCAGTCTGCGTGCCGGTACTGGCCAAACTCATCGATCAGCGGTTTTCCCTCGAGCACGTCGTCGCCGGGATCGTCCTTCGAGAGTTTCACGGAACGGATTTCCAGCGAGGGCGAGCCAACGGGGTACCGCATCGTCACCGTCAGAGCCGTCACGCCCACCGTGGGGCCGTAGCCGCCACCTTCGATGTTGATCCAGTATGAGTTGCGCGGCTGGTTGACCGTCGCCGCCAGATCGGAGGCGTCACCCAGACCTTGTCGGAAGAAGCGCAGCGGAACGGCGGCCCGAACCCAGACGTTGGGATACGGATGGATCCGCTTCGAGATGTGTGCGGTGGCAGTCCTGATTCCCAGCTCGAAACGCTGGTTCGACGACGCCTTGAATTCCAGGACCAGGAATTCGTAGGGCGTCCAATCGGCTGGCAGCTCCGGGTTGAGTTCCTTCAGCGGCCACTCGTGCGTCGCGATCGGTTCGTTGAACACCACCGGCTTGCCGGCGGCATGCCCGGGCGAAAGAAACAGCGCTGCGAGGACGACAAGCGCCGCACCACGGCGGCGGAGCCCGACGGGAGGGATGCACGAGTTCATTGGGGTAAAAGGTCAGCTGCGCCGGAACGGAGCGCAGCGGGAGGGCGGGCAGTCGCGCACTGCACGCACTCCCGGCAGTCCCACTCAGGGCGCGGACATATCCAACACGAGCAGTGTCACGGACTGGCGGGGAAGCGCAAAATGTAGTGAGGCCGACGCGTCCGCCACCGCGACCGTTGCCGGGGCGTCCGAGACGGAGGTCAGCTGGCCGGCGTTTCTCAGGATCTCGTACTGCGCCTCGTTCGGCTCGTGTGGCGATCCCATCCGGACCCACTCCGCGTGCGCGTTGCTGTGCGTCTCGTCGATCTGGTAGCGCGTCAGCCGCGCGGCGCCGGACCGGACAGGAAGTCCCTTCAGCGCGAGTTCAACCTGGGCGTCGGGGCCAGCGACATCGTCGTCGTGATAATGCCAGAGGAGGATGCAGAGCTTGTTTCCGTCGAGGGACGACAGCGCGGCGACGTCGGGTGCCGCGCGCACGCCTTCGGCGATCATCTTTTCGAGCGGCACCTCGCCGGAGCTCCGTGTTGCGATCCGGCTTCCGCCCATCCTGCTGAACATCCGGAAGACGTTCAGCACCGGCAGATCGATGCCGTTGGTCGCGAGCACCCGCTGTCCTGCGAAATACGGCTGGTCCTCGAACTCGAATGCCCAGGTGACGGCGCCCTCGAGATTCACGCCATGGCGATCGGCGAGCATGTATTTTCGGGCGAAGCTCGCGGCGGTGTAGCTGGAGTACATGGTGCCCAGCCGATAGCCGAGCTGAGGCCCCTGGCAGGCGGCACAGCCGTCCGGATCCGACTCGCCGAGGATGATCGGCTTCGTCTTCAACTCCGGCACGGCGGCGATCTTCTTGAAACCGGTGTCGATCGCCTTGAGCTGAGCGGCGATCCCGAGCTGCACGTGACCGTTCACGAAGCGCGGCTGCCCCTTCGCGTGGAAAGCGAGGAAGTCCACAGGCGTGCCGACCTTGCCGGTCGCGGGGTTCGTCTCGCTGACGACGTGCCTGAGAAAGCCATCCATGAACGCGCCGCCGCTGCCGGCGCTGTGCGGTCCCCCGACCTTTGCGTTCGGCAGTGCGCGACGGATGCCGTCGATCGCGTAGTCATGAAGCTTGTACCACTCGGCGGGAGTGGACTTCCAATACGAGCCGTTGGCCTCGTTCCACACCTCCCAATACCATTGCTCGACCTCCTCGCGGCCATAGCGCTCGACGCAGTGCTTCGTCCACTGGTAGGCGAGTTCCCGCCACTTGTCGTAGTCCTTCGGCGGGTAGGCCCAGCCGGTGAGGATCTTGTTGTAATTGAGCCCCGGCCGCCACTCGTGCCGGTACGGCTCGGGATGCGTGGAGAGCGCCTGCGGCATGAAGCCGAACTCAACGAGCGGCCTGACGCCACGCGCGAGGTACGCGTCGAAAATCCGGTCGACGATGGTCCACTCGTACACGGGCTTCCCGTTGGCATCCTCGGTGTAGATGTTCGTGCTCCCCCACTTCAGCGACGGCGTGCCGTCACCGGTGCAGAGCATGTTGTGAGCGCGGAAATAGACCTGCCTGGGCCTGAGGCTGCCGAGCTCCGCGAGGAGCGCGTTTCCATCCTTCATCGTCGCGTAGTTCGGCTCGTCCGCGCCGAAGAAACGCCAGATCGGTTTCATGTCGCCGATCGATTGTCCCGCATCGACCTCGACAGAGACGGGAAATGGCGCCTGCGCAGCGTCGGCGGCCCGACACGGCGCGGCCGCGAGTGCGCAGAGGAGAAGAGAAAGCAACGGTGTCTTCATGGATGTCATCAGTCTCGGTCAGGGCTTCAGCCGGTAGGCAACGAGCCGGTTGTCGGTAAAGGTGGGGACGAGAACGGTGCGCTCATCGGCGATCCATCCGAGGTCCGCGGCATTGATCTTGGCCGGCTTGGTATCGAGGAGCTTCACGGCGGGTTTGCCAATTTCGAGCAGCTGGACGACGCCGCCCCAATCGGAGGTCAGAAACTGACTTTCGCCGATTTTCACGAGCCCGTCGATGTAGCCGGTCTTCTCCTGAACGACCTTCACGGCCTTCGTCGTGCGGTCGATTTCCAGGAGCCGGCCACCGCGACCATGAACGTAGAGCCGGTCACCGTCACAGGTGATACCGTTGGACCGGGCGATGTCATCCGATTCGAGAAACACACCGGTCTTGCCGTCCTTCAGCATGAAGACATGACGCGCCTTGGTGTCGGTCGCGTACACGGTGCCGTCGGGTGCAACCGTCACATCGTTCAGATCCAGCGCCTTCTCGACGGGGTACCGGTTGGCGATCACGCCGCGCTCGATGTCGATCTCCACGAGTTCGTCGATGGAAGACACGTACAGCGTCGAACCGCGGAGGGCCATGCCCTTGGGTTCATGCAATCCCGACACCCACGGCGCTGCGATGACCTCGCCTGTCGGTGAGACCTTCGCGATGAAGCCCCGGCCATTCCTGCTTCCGGTGGTGGTGACGAGATTCGAGACGTAGATCACCTTCCGGACTGCGTCGTAGAGGGCGGACTCCGGCACCTTCAGGACGGCGGGAGTTTCCCATCTCTTTTCGAGCCGGTCGCTCTGGAAGGTCTCCTGGGCGAAGCCGGAGGCGCAGAGGACGACAAAAGGAAGCAGGGCGGCGCTGACGTGGGTGCGATGCATGGAAAGGCGGGGTTACCTGACCTGGACGAGCTCGATGCCGCGTCCGCCGGGGCTGAGGTTGCGGGAATAACGTTTGTCGATGGGATTGTTCCAATGCTCGTGGGTGCCAAGGCTGCCGATGGCGACGCCGTTGGGGCGGTAAGGTC
>JAJYAR010000216.1:839-5439 GCA_021779435.1 bacterium | reverse complement strand
TGTGTCTTCAACACCTCGATGACCGGCTACCAGGAGATCCTCACCGACCCGTCGTATTTCGGCCAGATCGTGACCATGACCGCCGTGCAGATCGGCAACTACGGGATCAATGAGGAGGACGCCGAGTCGTCCGCACCCAAGGCCAGCGGCTTCGTCGTTCGCGAATTGTCGAGCATCACCAGCAACTGGCGCTCCACTGTTTCGCTCACCGACTATCTCGCCAGGCACGGCATCCCCGGGATCAGCGAAGTGGATACACGCGCCATCACCAAGAAGCTGCGCGTCGACGGCGCGATGAAATGCTGCCTGAGCACCCTGCCCCTCTCGGATGAGGAGGCCGTCAGCCGCGCCCGCTCCTGGCGCGACATGGCCGGCAGCGATTATGTGAAGGACGTCACCTGTACCCAGCCCTACCTCTGGCTCCCCAACGCCGACGCCAATCACAACAAGCAATACCTGCCCGCGGGCACGACCTTCAGCGCAACCCATACGCCCGCCCGGCACTTCAAGGTCGCCGCCTACGATTTCGGAGCGAAGTACACGATTTTCCGCAAGCTCGTCCGTCACGGGTTCGACGTCCACGTCTTCCCGGCAACGGCCACGCACGAGCAGATCCTCGATCAGGGCGTCGACTGTCTGTTCCTGTCCAATGGGCCCGGCGATCCTGCCGCCCTTCCCTACATTCACAAAACGGTCACCGCCCTGCTGCCCAAGCTGCCCACCTTCGGCATCTGCCTCGGGCACCAGATGATCACTCACGCGATCGGCGGAACGACCTTCAAGCTCAAGTTCGGCCATCGCGGCGGCAATCAGCCCGTGAAAAACGTCGAAACGGGCAAAGTCTCCATCACCGCGCAGAACCACGGTTTCGCCACCGATCCCAAGAGCATCGAGAAGGGCGGCGGGAAGGTCACGGAAATCAATCTCAACGACGGCACGGTCGAGGGCCTGCGCCACAACTCGCTCCCGGTGTTCAGCGTGCAGTACCACCCGGAGGCCGCTCCCGGCCCCAACGACGCGGACGCCTTGTTCCTGGATTTCCACCGGCTCGTCGAATCCCGCAAGGCCGGCAGGATCTAGGCGCACCGGCCCCCCGCGCGCTCAGCCGAGCACGGCCTCGAATTTTTCTGCGTCCTCCGGCGTGTCCACCCCGATCGTGGGATCGTCCGTGAAGCCAACCGCAATGTCGTAGCCGTTCTCCAGCACCCGCAGCTGCTCGAGTTTCTCGATGCGCTCGTAGCGACCCGCCGGCAAAGTCGCAAACCGCTCCAACAGGTCCGCCTTGTAGGCATAGAGGCCCAAATGCCGGTAGCAGGGGTTCGCCTCCACCCAGGCATCGTCAACCCGCCCCCCCATGTCGCGCGAATACGGCACCGGCGACCGCGAAAAGGTAAGCGCCCGGCCATCGTTGCGCACCACCACCTTCACCTGATTCGGATTGCAGAAATCCGCCGCCGTCCGAAACCGGGTCGCAAGCGTCGCCATCGCCACCTCCCCCGCAATCAGCGCGGCAAGGCTGCGGATCTGCGCCGCGCTCACCATCGGCTCGTCCGCCTGCACGTTGATGACGTGGTCCGCCTTCACCAGCCGATTTGCCTCGGCGATGCGGTCGGTGCCACTCTGGTGCGACGGACTGGTCCGCAGCGTCTCATGGCCCGCCGCCCTCAGCGGCGCCTCCAACAAGGGGTCGTCCACGGCAAAATAAACCGGCAATTCCGGGACTTCTCCGCGAATGCGGGCCGCCACCCAGAGCACCAGCTCGCGGCCTTTGATTTTGTGCAAAAGCTTGCGGGGGAACCGTGTAGACTCGAGTCGGCAGGGGACGATGATCGCGGTCTTGGCCATGCGGCAAGGCTGGCGCCCCGGTTTTTGGGTTGCAAGCCGCGCCGCGTCTTCGATGGTTTGCCTTCCTGTTTTAATCCATGGACAAGACCGATTCCGCTTCAGCCGCAGGCGGCCAGCTCGTCAAAGAGCTCGTCGTTCAAAACAAGATGGGCATCCACGCCCGTCCCGCGGCCATGATCGTGCGCATCACCAACAAATTCAAAGCGGATGTCTTCGTCGAGAAGGACGAGGAGCAGGTCAACGGCAAGAGCATCATGGGGCTCATGATGCTCGCGGCCGGCAAGGGCTCCAAGGTCAAGTTCATCGCCTCCGGCGACGACGCCTTGTCGATGGTCAACGAACTCGAGGCCCTGTTCGCTCGAAAGTTCGACGAGGCCTGAGGCCTTCCCGCCCCTACAGCCGGTAAAATCGGCGGGCGTTGTCCGAACTCGCCGCGCTCAGCGTCGCAAAGTCGACCCCAAACAGCGCCGCCGCCGCCTCGGCCGTGTGCCTCAGGTAGGCCGGCTCGTTGGGTTTTCCCCGATGGGGAACCGGCGTCAGGTACGGCGCATCCGTCTCCAGCATGAATCGCCCCAGCCCCTGAAGACGCGCCGCCGCCCGGACCGCCTCCGCGTTTTTATAGGTCAGGATGCCTGTGAACGACCCCACCCCTCCCCTCCCCGCAAGCTCCGCCATCTCCGCCTCGCCCTCGGAAAAACAGTGAAACACGACCCGCGCCCAGTCGATCCCACTCGCCTCAATCATGTCCATGCATTCGCGAAAGGCCCCGCGCGAATGCACGACCAGCGGACACCCCAGCCGGCGGGCCAGGTCGAGATGCGCCGCAAACGAGGCCTTCTGCCAACGCAGGAGCCGCTCGGCCTGTTCCGCATCCGCAGGCAGATGAAACCGGTCCAGCCCGGTCTCTCCAATCGCCACCGGCTCCGGCCCCTGTTCGAAACAGCCCTCCAATTTTGCGACCGCCTCCGACCAGCGCTCGTCCACCGAACACGGATGCAGTCCGACGGTGTGGCGAAGCAGCGATCCGTGCTCCCTGCATAGGTCCGAATACAGGGCCCAGTCTCCGGGCTCCGTGCCGATGGTGATCATCATCTCCAGCCCCGCCTCCCGCGCGCGGGCCAGCACCTCGGGCAGGACACCCTTGCGCGCAAAGGATTCCAGATGCGTATGCGTGTCGATCAGACCCATGGCGGAATCGCGCCACAGGCCGGTCGCACGCGCAAGCGAAAGCCGCCCGCCGCCCGGCATCAGAGATAGAGCGGGCCGTAACGCTCCCGCAAATACCGCATCAGAGGCTCTGGCGAGAGCTCGGCGCCCGTCGCCCGCCGCGTCAGTTCGAGCACGTCGTAGCGCCGCCCCTGCGCATGCACCTCCCGGCGCAGCCAGCCCAGCACCTGCGTGAAGTCCCCCTCGGCAAAGCGCGCCTCCAGGTCCGGGTGCAGGTCCACCAGCTTGTACCACAGCTGCGCCGCCAGCATGTTGCCGATGCAATAACTCGGGAAATACCCAAACGCCCCGCCGCTCCAGTGCACGTCCTGCAGCACCCCCTCCCGGTCGCTCTCCGGCTCCAGCCCGAGCAGGTCCTTCGAGGCCTGTTTCCACGCCCGCGGCAAATCCCGCACCGCCAGATCCCCTGAAAACAGCCGGCGTTCCAACTCGAAGCGCAGCAGGATGTGCAGGTTGTAGGTCACTTCGTCGGAATCCACGCGAATCAGCGTGGGCGCCACCGCATTCACGGCCAGATACAGCGATTCGCTGGAGATCCAGCCAAGCTCCCTGCGGAAGATCTCCCGCAGGCGCGGCTCAAAATGACTCCAGAAGCCGCGGCTGCGCGCCACCTGGTTCTCCCAAAGCCGGCTCTGCGACTCGTGCGCGCCCATGCCGGCCGCCATCGCAAGCGCCGTGCCCGCGTGCTCCTCGGGCAGGCCCTGCTCGTACATTCCGTGCCCCGACTCGTGTATCGCGCTGAACAGCGAGTCCAGCGGATTGTCCGCGTCGAACCGCGTCGTCATACGGATGTCGGGCCCCGTCCCCGAACAGAAGGGATGCAGGGACACGTCGAGCCGCCCCCGCCTGTAGTCGAATCCCAGCGCCGCCGTCACCTCCAGCGCGAGCTTGCGCTGCGCCTCCACGTCGAAGCCCCGCAGAAACGCAGTGTCCGGCTTCACGGGCGAGGCCACCACCGCGTGGGCAAACGGAACCAGCTCCTCCTTGAGCCGGCCAAAAAGCCTCCCGATCAGCTCCGCGCTCATGCCCGGATCGTGCTGGTCGATCAGGTAGTCGTAGGGCCGCTCGCCCCAGCCGAGGTACCCCGCCTCCCGCCGCGCCAGCTCCACGTGCCGCTCGAGGTGGGGCGCAAACGCCGCAAAATCCGACCTCGGCCTCGCCTCCGCCCACGCGTGAAAGGCACGGCTGCTCAACTCCGCCTTCTCCCGCACGAACTCCGCCGGCAACCGCACCGCCCGGTCGTAATCGCGGCGCGCCTGCCGCAGCACCACGCGCTGATCCCCGTCGAGCGGGCCCTGGTCCGCCTCCAGTTCGCCGAGCAGCTCGCCCAGCACAGGATCCGACGCCTCCCGGTGCTGCAACTCCGCCATCACCGCGTTCTGCTCCGCGCGCCGGTCCGCGCCCCCGGGGGGAAGGTTGACCTGCTCGTCCCAGACCAGGACGTCGGCCACGGTATAAATAGTGTGGATACGCTTGAGGCGCGCAACGAGTCGTGAATAGGCGTCTGCGGTTTTCATGTCAGGGTGAA
>JAJYAR010000216.1:0-829 GCA_021779435.1 bacterium | reverse complement strand
TGTGATGGGTTTGGCGGTCTCCGGCGCCAGCGGGACCTCGTTCAGGTAGATGCTGCCTCCGCTGGCCTTGGCGCTGATCGCGGGGCCGCCTCCGTTGAGCTCCAGCGTGGCGCGGCTGCGCCCCACCCCGCCCGAAACGGCGGTGAGCTTGAGCTGGTTCTTGACGTTGACGATCTTCCCGAAGATCGACGCCTTCAGCCGGAGCGTGCAGGCGCTGCGGGGATCCAGCGATATGAGCATGTTCGCGCCGCCCGTGATTAGCGTGGCGGGCGCCACGATCGGATCGCGAAAGCCGCAGACCAGGTCCGCCCCGCTGGTTTCCGCGCGCACGCCCGCCCCGGCGGACTGCACCTCGATCTCCCCGCCGTAGCCATACACATCCGCAAAACCTCCCACGGGGCCCACCCGGAAGTTGCCGCTGATCGAGCGCAGCTTGAGGTTACCCGTGCAGTGCGCGATCACGATGTCGCCAAAGTCGCTGGTCGCGACGACGTCGCCGTCGATCCCCTTGAAATAGATCAGGCCGTAGCCCGTCTTAACCTCGGCCCGGCCCTTCACCTCGCCCACCGTCACGCCGCCGTCCCGCGTCACCATCTTCAGGTTGCATCGGCGCGGCACGGTGAGGGTGAACGCGAGCTGCACCGGCGGCCAGGACTCGAAGGTCCAGTGGATGTCCCGGGAGTACTCCGCGGTGATCGCCACGCCGTTGCCTTTGCGCGTGATCCCGAGCGCGAGGTTGTTGCGGATCTCATCCGCCTTGGCCGGCTTCTCGGTCATGTAGTCGTAACGCGTGTGGACCTCGATCTCCGGGGCATCCGAGGGCTGCACG
>JAJYAR010000215.1 GCA_021779435.1 bacterium | reverse complement strand
CATTGCGGCGACCGCACGACAGGCCGCGATATTCAAGGACGAACGCTTCAGCGACCACGCGCCGCTGATCATCGACTACGACTTCGCGCTGTGACGCCGCGGAGCGGGACTCCACCGCGCAGCGGGTCCACCATGAACGCGGCATGACAAAAAATTGTTATGAGTGTGATATTTTCCCATTCTATCTCCCACCCGGGAAACGCGGCATCACGCTCTTCGCGCCGCCCTCTTCGCGGCGGATCGCCCCGCACCGTTACTATAAGTTTCAATCACTGAATGATTTCTGAACGCCGGATTCAGCAATGATTCATGGCGCGCACGCATAGTCTCGTCATGCCGGTTCGCAACGGAAGCGCGAACGCCGATTTTGAAAACCAACCTGACGAGGTCAACCATGTCGAAGCAAACTTCCAAGCCCATCCAACCGGGATTCCTGGGCATCCTTTCATTCCTCCTGATGGCGACGCCGCTGCTGCTCGTGCCGGCCGCATTTCTCGCGTTTGACGACGCCGCCTACCGCGCCCAGACGATCGTCACCGGACTGGAGTGGACCGTCGTTGCCGCGGGAATCGCGCTGGCGCTGCGTGCGCTGGCCCGATCCGGCGGCCAACCCGGAGCCCGTTCGCCGGCGGAACAGGCGATCTAAGCGGAGGGATTCCCCGCGCCTTCCGGCCGATGCCGGAAGAATCTCCCCGGCGGACCATTCGGTCCGCCGTTTTTTTGGGCGACCGCCGCGACCGGCCGGCGGTCGCGACCGAAAAATGAGAATTGGAAGCGTTCCGACCGCTTAATGCCGGGATAGGCTCGTTCGACGTCACCGGAAAATCATCGCCGCGGAATATCGGGGTGAGCGCGCGACTGCGCGCGGGACCGCGCGGTGATCCGCTCCTCAACAGCGATTCCCGGAGTCCGGAATGACATTCATGATGAACCGCAAAGTGGGCACCCGTCTCGGGGCCGCTTTCGCAATCGTATTGGTCCTGATGGCTTCGGTCATCGCCATCGGCATCGGCGGCATGGCCGCGATGAGCCGCGACACCCAGCTTCTCGCGCAACATCGCGTGGCGCAGCTGATCGCGCTCGGCAAAATGAAGGATCGGGCCGCCGAGATCACCCGCTCGGTACAGGGAATCCTGCTTGAAACCGACCCCGCCCGGATCCGCATGCAGAGCGAGACCATCGAACGTGATCGCACCGCAATCAGCCGCATTCTGGGCGAGATCGTGCAGCGCGCGCTGACCGGCCGCGGAAAGGACCTGGCGGAGGTGGTGCAGAGCGCTCGCCGCCCGTACGTCGAAAGCCAGAAGGCCCTGATGGCCCTCATCGCATCGGGGAAGCGGGAGCAGGCGCTGGCCTATCTGAACTCGACGTTCGACGACCGGCAGTCGCGCTACTTCACCGCGATCAACGCGTATTCGGATTTCCTGGTCCACCTCGCGAGGTCCACGGGCGACAAGGCGGAGGCGAATTACGACTTCGACAAGACGCTGATGCTTGCGATGGGGACGGTCGGACTGGTCCTTGCCTCGCTGCTGGCGTTGCTCGCGACCCGTTCGATCACCGGTCCGATCGCGGAAGCGGCAAAAATCGCCGGGGCGGTCGCATCCGGCGACTTGACGGTGCGGGTTTCCGGGCCAACCAGCGCCGATGAGGTCGGGAAGCTCCTGGCCGCCCTGGGAACGATGACCGAGGGCCTGGTCAAGATCGTGCGCGACGTCCGGACCGGCGTCGACTCGGTATCGACGGCCAGCGGCCAGATCGCCGCGGGCAACCTCGACCTGTCGAGCCGCACCGAGGAGCAGGCGTCTTCACTCGAAGAGACCGCGGCCTCGATGAAGGAGCTGGCAAGCACCATCCAGCAAAGCTCCGAGCGGGCGCAGCAGGCGAATCAACTTGCCGGGTCGGCACGGGACGCCGCCGTCGGCGGCGGCGTGGTCGTCGACAAGGTCGTTCGGACGATGGGAGAAATCGCAGCGGCGGGCGGACGGATGACCGAGATCATCAACGTGATCGACGGCATCGCGTTCCAGACCAACATTCTGGCCTTGAACGCTTCGGTGGAGGCGGCGCGCGCCGGCGAACAAGGGCGCGGCTTCGCCGTCGTCGCCGGCGAAGTGCGGAATCTCGCGCAGCGCAGCGCGCAGGCCGCCCATGAAATCAAACAGATGATCCAGAGCAGCGCCCAGAAGATCGAGGCAGGGTCGAAGCTGGTTGCCGACGCGGGATCCTCGATGGGGGAAATCGTCCGGCAGGTGACGCAGATTACCGATCTGATCGGGGAGATCACCGGCTCGGTGATGGAACAAAGCACCGGGATCGCCCAGATCAATAGCGCGGTGACGCAGATGGATCATGCGACGCAACAGAATGCGGCGCTCGTCGAGGAGTCCGCGGCCGCCGCGGACAGCCTGCGCAAGCAGGCCGACGAGCTTGCCCGTACGGTAGCGATGTTCAAGCTGTCGGGGCTCGATGCGCGGCAAGCCGCCGGGGCGGCCCGGGCGTGGGCCGCGATGGACCTCCAGGCGGCTCCGGCCCTGTCCTGACGGGGGAGTCTCTCGACCGACGCCATCGCGGGACGCGGCAGAGGTCGGCGGCGGCACCGGTGCCGCGGGATTCCGGCGGAATTCCGCCGCGCCCACCGGCCGTGCCACGGAATGGGGGCGGTATGCTGGCGGCCGCGCGGTTTCCCACCCGGCACCATGCGTCTCGCGCGCGGGGGTTGCCGCCCGGCAATCGCGATGCGCGCGGCCGCATGCCGCGACACCCCACGAAGGAGCGTCCTTGAACGGCAACCCGGCATCCGCATGGCGGGTCTATCGCGACCCCCGGGTCCTGCGCATGCTGGTGCTCGGCTTCGCCGCCGGACTGCCGTTGCTGCTCATCTACGGAACGCTTTCCTTCCGGCTGCGCGAGGCCGGCGTCGACCGCGCCACGATCGGATTCCTGAGTTGGGTTGCGCTGGTCTATGCGTTCAAATGGGCCTGGGCGCCGTTCGTCGACCGGTTCGACATTCCCTTCCTCGGCACGTGGCTCGGACACCGGCGCGCGTGGCTGCTCGCGGCACAGTGCGCCGTCGCCGGCGGGCTGCTGTGCATGGCGCGGCTCGACGCGCAAACCCAGCTCCCGCTGCTTGCGGCCAGCGCCTTGTTCACCGCCTTCGCCGGCGCCACGCAGGACATCTCGCTCGACGCCTATCGCATCGAATCGGCGCCGCCGGAACTGCAGGGGGCGCTCGCCGCCGCCTACCAGACCGGATACCGCATCGGCATGATCTGGGCCGGTGCCGGTGCGCTCTGGCTCGCCGCCCGCGCCGCGCCGACCGCCGGCGGATACCATCCCGGCGCCTGGGGGGCGGCATATGGCGTGATGGCCGCCTCGATGAGCGCCGGCATGCTGGCCGTGCTGGCCACGCCGTACCACGCGAAGCCCTCGCCGCGGCTGGACGGCGCGATTCCCCCCGGAATCCTGGCGCCATTCGCGGACCTCGCGCACCGCTACCGTCGCCACGCCCTGGCGCTGCTTGGCCTCGTCGCGACCTATCGCCTCGCCAACATCGTCATGGGGGTCATGGCCAACCCGTTCTACCACGACATCGGCTTCACCAAGGACCAGGTCGCGGCGGTCTCCAAGATCTACGGACTGGCAATGGCGATCCTCGGCGGCTTCGTCGGCGGAGCCATGACGGCGCGCCATGGCATCGCCCGCATGATGTGGATCGCGGCCGCCTTTTCGTCCGCCTCGATCCTGCTCTACGCATGGCTCGCAACGCGCGGCGCGGATCTCACCGTGCTGGTGCTGGCGGTTTCCACCGACAACTTCGCCGAAGGCATCGCCGGTACGGTGTTCATCGCCTTCCTGTCGGCGCTGACCCGTTCCGAGTACTCGGCCACGCAATACGCGGCGCTGTCCTCGTTGACCCTGCTGCTGCCGAAGTTCCTTGCCGGGTTCTCGGGCGTGGCCGTCGATGCCGTCGGCTACCCGGCGTTCTTCGCCGCATGCGCGGCAAGCGGCGGCGTCGCGCTGGCGTTCCTGTGGATGGTTGCGCGGGTCTCACCGGCGGTGCTCGGCGGCCCGCGATCGTAGCGCCGGACTGAGGGCCGCCGACCTACCGGGTCAGTCCGGCATAGAGCTGCGGCAGCCGCTCGGGAAGCCGTTGCACGTGGTCCAGCACCATGTAGTTCCGGGCGCCGAAGATGCGGCTGACATACTCGTCGGCCCGCGGATCGAGACTCAGGCAGAAGGGCATGATGCCCTGCGCGGCGGCCTCTTCCACCGCCTTCTTCGCGTCGAACCGCAGATACTGCGGATCCCGGACATCCACGTCCGCCGGCTCGCCGTCGGTGACGACCAGCAGCAGCTTCTTCACGGATCGCTGCGCTTTCAGGTGGTGGCTGGCGTGGCGGATCGCCGATCCCATGCGGGTCGAAAGCTGCCCGGTCATGCCGGCGATGCGCGCCTTCGGGACCTCGTCCCAGGCCTGATCGAAATCCTTGAACCGGAAGTAGTCGACGTTGTGCCGGCTGTCGGAGCAAAAGCCGTGGATCGCGAACGGATCGCCGACCTTGGCGATCGCATCGGACAGCAGCACGCACGCCTGGCGCGTCAGTTCGAGAACCGAGTGCTCCTGTCCGTGCACCGTCTCGTTGGTCGACTCGGAAAGATCGAGCAGCACCAGGATCGAGATGTCGCGCGTGTTCCGGATCGAGCGCATCATGATGCGCGGGTCGGGCTGCGACCCCTGGCGGATGTCGATGAACCCGGACACCGCGGCATTGAGATCGATCTCGTCGCCGTCCTCGAGCTTGCGGATCCGCTGGACGCCTTGCGGCTGCATCGCGTCCAGGAGGAACTTCATGCGGTGGATTTCGCGCTTGTAGCGGGCGACGATCGCATCGATGACCGCGAGATCTCCGGATTTGGCCCGCTTTTCCAGCACCGTCGTCCACGCCGGGCGTTCGAGCTGGATCTGATAGTCCCACTCGGCGTAGTGGTACGGCTCGGATACCGGCTCCTTGCCCTCGCGTTCGTTGAACGACTTGCCGTCGTCCTCGTATGGAAACAGTTCCGTCGCCAGGACCCAGATTTCCTGCGCGTCATCGCCGGCCGTCTCGACGTCGATCTCGTTGGCCATTTCCATGACATTGACGTACTTGCGCACCTGCTCGACGGTTTCGTAGCCGGCCTCGGCGGCCTTGTCGAAATCGAACTCCTCGAACTCCCAGAAATAGCGGTTGTCGTCCCGGTACGGAGCGCGGAGCAGGTCGGTACGGGGATGGAACGGCAGGCGCTTCTCCGTGAAGCGGTGGGCGAGCTGCACACCGATGTCCCACGAGATCCGGTTGTCGCCGAGCCGGTCGGCATGCTGCCGGAACAGCGTCCGGCCCTCCGCGACCCACGGATCGTCATCGGCATAGCCGTCGTCGAGCAGCGCGCGCGCCAGC
>JAJYAR010000214.1 GCA_021779435.1 bacterium | reverse complement strand
TCTGCACGGGATTCGCCGTGCACGCCACCTGGATGTCCGTGACATTGGTCGTCACCACCGTGCCCGCGCCGTTGGTGACCAAACAGGTCTCCCCGGCGGGTTGCGCCGACACCGTCACCTGATAGTTCGCTCCAGAGGCAAACGAAGCGGCAAACCGGAATCCGCCGTTGGCGGTCACCGTCAGCGGGCTCTGGCCGTTGGCCCGCAGAATCAGGCTCGCACCGCTTTGGAGTCCCGTCACGCTGCCGGTGATGAGGTACGAGCCTACGCTGCCGCTTCCCCCGCCACCGCACGCCGAAAGCAGCAGGACCAGCCACAACACCGTGCAGGCACGGCAGGCGAGTCCTCGAAACCCGCGATACCGCATGCGATCCACGACACTCACGGCGCGATCTTGAACACTGCACCGGCAGCCGACGCGCCAGTCTTGGTGGTCCCATACAGATTGCCGTACGCATCGAGGACGACGCCGCCGTACGGGTTGTACCCATCGGGCACGTTATTGCCGAAGGAATAGAGCACGGATTCCGTATAGCCGTTCCCGAAGCCGTTCGGAGAAAGACGGAATACCGTGCCGTAGGTGCCCGCCGCACCACCGGCCTCGGTGGTTCCATACAGATTTCCTTGCGCGTCGAAGATCACGCTGCCGCGCGGCGCCTTCGCATCGCCGCTGGTGGCGCCGAAGGAATTGAGAACGGCGTATCCGGTTCCGCTCTCGGAAATCCGGAACACGGTGCCGACGCCGTAGCGGCCGCCATTTTGCGTCGTGCCCACCAGATTTCCTTGGCCATCGACGGTCAATCCGGCATTGGGCGCGTTGCCGTCTCCGCTGCCGTTTGCGCCAAACGAGTGAAGGAGCGATTCGACGTATCCGCCGTTTCCGTTCGGAGCGAGCCGGAATACGGTGCCGGTGCCGTTCGCTCCGCCAGCCAGCGTGGTTCCATACAGGTCTCCCTGCGCGTCCTCGATCAGATTGCCGTCCTTCCAAGGGCTATTCCCGTCGCCGCCGCTCGTGGCGCCGAAGGAATAGAGCACCGCTTCCGCGTAGCCCCCAAGGCCGTTGGGCGAAAGACGGAATACCGTGCCGGTGTTGTTCGCGCCGCCATTGACCGTCGTTCCATACAAATTGCCTTGGGAATCCTGCATCAACGAGACGGGGCCAACCCCATCGCCGCTGCTCGCGCCGCCGAAGGAATAGAGCACCGTTTCCACATAGCCCCCAAGGCCGTTGGGCGAAATACGGAACACCGTGCCGGTGTTGTTTGCGCCGCCGATGGTGGTCGTGCCATACAAATTGCCCTGGGCGTCCAGGATCAACCCGGCATACGGGACGTTCCCGTCGCCACTGGTGCCGCTGCCGAAGGAATACAGCACTGTCTCGGTGTAGCCCCCCAAGCCGTTGGGCGAAAGACGGAACACTGCGCCGGTGCCGTTCGTACCGCCGGCGGTGGTCGTGCCGTACAAATTGCCCTGGGAATCCATCACCAACCCGGCATACGAGGTGCTCGCGTCGCCGCTTCCGCCAAAGGAGTACAGGATGGATTCCGTGGGGCTTGCGCAGGTCACCTGCACCGGGACCGCGGTGAGTGAGGACACGCCAGCGGCGTTGGCGACGCTGCACATCTCACCCGATGCCTGGGTGAGCACGGTGACCTGATAGGCCGACCCCACGGCGATGTCTTGGGAAAAGACGAACGTGCCGCCGGCCGTGAGCGTGAGGTTGTCTCCGCCGTTGTCCTGCAGCACCACCGACGCGCCCGAGGCCAGTCCGGTGAGGGTTCCGCCGATCGCATAGGAACTCGCCGCGCAGGTCACCTGCACATTGGTCACGTTGCTGCCGCCCGCGGTGCTGGTGCCGTTGGCCACCGAGCAGGTCTGGTTCGCCGGTTGCGCCGCCAGCGTCACGGTATAGGGCGACCCCGAAGCGACGGGCGTATGAAACGTGAACGCGCCATTCCCGGTGAGCGTCAGATCGTCCGCTCCGTTGTCCTGCAGGATCAGCCCCGTGCCCGTCGCGAGCCCGCTGAGGTTTCCCCCCACGGTGATGGTGGCGGACGGATCGTTCGCGCAACGCACCTGCACGTTCGTGATGTCGGCTCCCTGCACCGTCCCCGCGGCATTGGCGACGCCGCAGGTCTGTCCTGCCGGTTGCGTTCCGACGGTGACGTCGTAGGATGCCTGGTCATACAGCGCCGTGGCGAACAGCAAGCCGACCGGCGTACCGCCCCCGTTGCCCGTCAGGGTCACCTTGTCGCCGCCGTTGTCGAGCAATGCGAGCGAGCCGTTGAGCCCGGAAACCGTGCCCCCGACCGTATACGTCACTGTCGGATGGGTGGTGCAGGCCACCAGCACATCCGTCACGTTGCTCGAGTCGACCGTACCCGAGCCGTTGGTCACCGAGCAGGCCTCTCCTGCGGGCGGCGCGGCCACCGTCAGCGAATACGCCGATCCGGCGCCAAGCGAGACCGGGGTGTCGAAGCCGCCGTTCTGCGAGACGGTCAGGCTCTGGCCGTTAACGGCAAGCACGACCGACGCCCCGGAGGTCAGGCCGGTGAGCGATCCCGAGACCTGGTATTTCGTCGCCGTGGGAACCGCCAAGGCGCCTCCCCCTCCTCCGCCGCCGCAAGCGGCGAGCAGGAACGCGGCCGTGCCGAGCGCCAGCACGGCACGGGCCGAAAAAACGCGACTCATCGTTGCGCTCTCTGAATTCCGGATGTGTCGATGCCGCGGCGAGCCATCACGGCTGCGCCACCGCGACGGATCGGGGATCGCTTCCCGCCGCGAACGGCGATCCCGCAACAGGCGTGAGCGCACCGGTGGTCGCATCGATGCCGTAGGCGGAAACGCCGCCGCCCTCGTTCGCCACGTAGGCAAAGGTGCCGGCGGGGTCGACCGCGACGGAGATGGGGGAACTTCCCGCCGCGACCGCCGCACCGACCGGGGTGAGCGCGCCGGTCGCCGGATCGATGCTGCAGGCCAGGACGCCGTTGCTGCCGTTGCCCACCACGTAGGCGAAGGTGCCGGCAGAGTTGATCGCGATCGCGGCGGGATTGGTTCCGGTCGCGACCGCCGCGCCCACCGGCGTGAGCGCGCCGGTCGTGGCATCGATGCCGTAGGCTGCAACGCCCCCGTTCAGGTTCGCCACATAGGCGAAGGTTCCGGCCGGGTTCACCGCGATGGCATTGGGATTGTTGCCGGTTGCAAACGGCGATCCGGTCATCAACGTCAGTGCACCCGTCGTCGTGTCGGCGGTGTACGCCGTTACACCGCCGTTGAAGTTCGCCACGTAGACGAAGGTTCCGGCCGGATTGAGGGCGACGGAGCCGGGAAACGAAAGCCCTCCGCCACTGTACGGCGACCCGGCGACCGCCGTAAGGGCTCCGGTCGTCGCATCGATGGCGAACGCCGACACGGTCTGATTGGAATCGCCCGTCACATAGGCGAAGGTATCGCTGGCGTTGATCGTGATGGAGACGGGACCGGTACCGGTGGCGGTCGCGAACGGCGAGCCTGGGACGGGGGTAAGCGCCCCGGTCGTCGCATCGATGGCGTAGACCGAAACGCTGTCGCCGCCGGAGTTCACCACATAGGCGAAGGTGCCGGCGGGATTGACCGCGATGGACTTGGGACTCGTATAGGCGCCCGTCGCGAACGGCGAGCCGGGCACCGGCGTGAGCGCCCCGCTCGTCGCATCGACGGAATAGGCCGAAACGGTGTCGTCGTTCCGGTTCGCGACGTATACAAATTGCGGTCCCGCCGAGCACGCCACGACCACGCCGGTCACATTGGCGGCCGCCGTGCCGCCGCCGTTGGATACCGAGCAGGTTTCATGAAGGGGATGCGTCGGAACGGTGACGCGGTAGGCGGAACCCGCCGCGACGTCCTGCGGGAACGTGAAGGTGCCGTTGGCCGTGACCGTGAGATTGTCGGCGCCGTTGTCCTGCAGCACCACCGACGTCCCGGGCGACAGGCCCGCGATCGTTCCCGAAATCTGCACCTTCTGCACCGCCGAAACGGCCGGCGCCGCACTCCCTCCGCCACCGCAGGCAGCAAGCAGGGAGGCCGTCGTGCCCAGCGCCAGTGCGACGCGTAAAGAAACCAAACGGTTCATCCTGATCCTCTATGGCCAGCCGTGAATGAGAGGCGGCGATCCTAGATGCGTCGAATCGCGCCGTCTGTCCATAGAACTGGGGACACCGCGACGGAGCGTCATCCCGCAGCACGGCTTCCGGGTTGCCGCAGGTGCCATGACGGCCGACACCGCGGCAGTGGCGCCCCCGGATGCCGTAAGCTCCCGGCGGAACGGGACCGCCACGAAGGGAACGGGATGCAATCGCGCCAGCAGGATCCGCGCATTCGCGTGGCTCTGGTTGAGGATGAAATCGATTTTCAAGATACGCTGATCGAAGCCGTCCAGGTCGCGAACGACCTCGATCTGCTGGGTGTGGCGGGATCCCGCGTCGACGCGTTGCACATGCTGCGGACGGTGCGGGCGGACGTGCTGGTGGTCGATCTCGGCCTGCCCGACGGTTCCGGAATCGACGTCATCCGGGCCGCCCACGAACAAGCGCCCGCGTGCGCGATCATGGTCTACACGATCTTCGACAATGAGAACGACGTCATCCGGTCGCTCGAAGCCGGTGCGTCGGGCTATCTCATCAAGGACGACACACCGGTGGACATGGCCAACGGCATCCGGATCCTGCACGCCGGCGGCAGCCTGATCAGTCCCTTGATCGCGCGCCAGATCCTGGTGCGGTTTCGCGAGGACAGAACAGCGGGGCAGCCCGAGCCACCTCCGCAGGTCAGCCTGTCCGGTCGCGAGCGGGAAGTACTGCTGTACATCACCAAAGGCTTCACGTCCGACGAGATCGCGACCCTGCTCTCGGTTTCGCGGCACACGGTGCTCACCTACGTGCGGCGCATCTACGCGAAACTGAATGTCACCTCCAAGGCGGAGGCGATCTACGAAGCGCGCTACCTCGGCATCGTAAGAGAGCCGAACGAATGACTTCGACCGTCCAGGCCGCGCCCCGTCTGGTCCGGAATCCGGTACGTCGCATCCGCAGGCTCATCCCCGACCCGGAAACGGAGCGGCCGTTGTTCGAGGTGATGGTGCGATCGGTGCTCCATGGCGCACGTACCGGCTTGTACGGCGGCTCCGTCATGGCGGTCAGCATCGCCTGGATGTTCGCGGAGGAATGGCGGCGGCGGGATTTCTTCCTGTGGTTCGGCGCGCTCGCGCTCTCGGTGCTGCTGCGCGGGCGGCTGCTGCGCGCCTGGAGCGCGCCTTCCGTCCGGTTGGAGCGGCGCCACGTCCACATCCTGACGGCGGTCTATGCAGCCGTCGGCGCCCTCTGGGGACTTGCCGGTTGGGTTTTCAACCACCCCGGGCCGGGGCGCTGGGAGGACGTCGCCCTGCTGACCTGCCAGTACCTGCTGCTCGTC
>JAJYAR010000213.1 GCA_021779435.1 bacterium | reverse complement strand
ATAACGACGTCGCGGCGGTGTTCCGTTCCACCGCGGAGGGGGAGACCGGTCACGCGCACGGCCACCTGGAGTATCTCGAGCAGGTCGGCGACCCGGCCACCGGACTGCCGATCGGCGCGACGCGGGACAATCTCAAGTCCGCGATCGCCGGCGAGACCCACGAGTACACCGACATGTACCCGGGGATGGCGAAGGCCGCGCGCGAAGAGGGCTTCGAGGAGATCGCCGACTGGTTCGAGACCCTGGCCAAGGCGGAACGCTCGCATGCCAACAAGTTCCAGCGCACGCTGGACGCGTTGACGGACTGATGAAAGAAGAAAGCCTCCAAGCGCCGACCCGCCACCCGATCGCCTGGCAGACTCCCGAGTTCTGGGACGAGCCGGCGGTCGAGCGGGAGCTCGCGCGCGTCTTCGACATCTGTCACGGATGCCGGCGGTGCGTGAGCCTGTGCGGCGCATTCCCGACGCTGTTCGATCTGGTGGATTCCGGTCCGACCGGCGAGATCGACGGCGTCGAGAAGAAGCGGTATCAGGAAGTGGTGGATCGCTGCTACCTCTGCGACATCTGCTTCATGACCAAGTGTCCGTACGTGCCGCCGCATTCGTGGAACGTCGATTTTCCCCACCTCATGCTGCGTGCGAAGGCGGTGGCGTTTCGCAAGGCCGGCGGGCGCACCCGCGACCGCGTTCTATCGGCGACCGATGCGCTGGGCAGGCTGGCGGGCATTCCCGTCGTCACCCAGGCGGTCAACGCGGTCAATCAGAGCGCGGCGGGCCGGATCGTCGCCGAGTCGGTGCTGGGGGTCGATCGCAAGGCGTGGCGTCCGCTGTACGCGGCGAAGAAATTCCGCCGAACGGCGCAGCGGCGCTGGGTCGGCGCGCCGGTGCGCGACGGCGAGCGCACACCCGGCAAGGTCGCGGTATATGCAACCTGCTACGTCAATTATCAGGAACCCGGGATCGGGCACGACCTGCTGCGCATCCTGGAGCACAACGCGATTCCCTACACGCTCGTCGAAAAGGAAGCCTGCTGCGGCATGCCGAAGCTGGAATTGGGCGATCTCGACGGGGTGCGGCACCTCAAGGAGCGCAATATTCCCGTGCTCGCGGCGCTTGCCCGCGAGGGCTATGCCATTGTCGCGGCGGTTCCTTCCTGCGTGCTGATGTTCAAGAGCGAGTTGCCGCTGATGTTTCCCGAGGACGACGACGTCCGCGCGGTGGCCGCGGCAATGTGGGATCCGTTCGAGTATTTCGTCGCGCGCAGCAACGACGGCTTGTTGCGCAAGGAGTTTCCGAACCCCCTGGGTGCGGTTTCGTACCATGTCCCCTGTCATGCGCGCGTGCAGAACGTCGGCCGCCGGACGCAGGAGGCGCTGCAGTGGGTCCCGCAGACCGTGGTTACGGTGGTGGAGCGGTGTTCGGGCCATGCCGGGACCTGGGGTGTGAAAAGCGAGTTTCACGCGTCCGCGATGAAGATCGGCCGCCCGGTGTTTCGCGCGATGCTGCAGGCCGGGCCCGACTACATCAGCTCGGACTGCCAGCTCGCCGCGCACCACATCGAGCAGGGGATTGCGGAGATGCGGGCAGCGGAAGGCGGCGAAGGCGCGGCCCCGCGGCTTGCGCACCCGCTCACGCTGCTGCGCATGGCATACGGCCTTTCCTGACCGGAACGGGGGACCCGATGGCGATCCAACGAGAAAGCCTGCTCACGCTCGAAGCCTACGCCAAGGCACGGGCCGGCATCCGCGCGCAGGTCCTTGCGCACAAGAAGCGCAGGACCGTTGCCGTCGGTCCGAGCGTGACCCTGGTCTTCGAGGACGAGACGACGGTCCGCTATCAGATCCAGGAGATGCTGCGGATCGAGAAGACGTTCGAGGAGGAAGGCATCCGCGACGAACTCGCGGCGTACAACCCCCTCGTTCCCGACGGCACCAACCTCAAGGCGACGATGATGATCGAGTACACCGATGCCGACGAGCGGGCGCGGGAACTGGCGCGGCTCATCGGCATCGAGGACCGGGTGTTTCTGCAGGTCGGGGATCGGGCTCCGGCCTACGCCGTCGCCGACGAGGATCTCGACCGCTCCAACGCGGACAAGACCTCCGCAGTGCATTTCCTGCGCTTCGAACTGTCTGCGGACGCGATTGCGGCATTCCGGGCAGGCACCCCGGTTTCGATCGGAATCGACCACCCGAACTATCGCACCGGGCCGATCCGCGTCGCGCCGGACGTGCAGGAATCGCTGGCCGGCGACTTTTCCTTGTCATCGTAACGGCGGGGGCGCCTGGGTATCATCGCGGATACCGCGTGCGTTTCCCGAATCAAGGAGGTTCCCATGCGCTCCCGTGTGCTCGGCCTGGCGGCGTCGGCCGCGTTGCTTCTTTCCGCCTGCGCGTCCGTATCGGTCGGGCGCGATTTCGATCTTGCCACCTTCGAGTCGAAAGTACAGCGGGGCGTCACGACCCAGGCGGACGTGCAGGCCTGGCTGGGTGCGCCGGTGAGCATCGGCACCGACATGGAGCCCGACGGCAGCCGCTACGACCAATGGACGTATTACCGCGGCACCGGCAATCTCCCCGATCTGCAGGGCGGCAACTTCACGATGCTGCAGATCAAGTTCGATCGCCGGGGGGTCGTGCAGGGCTATAACTGGACCGGCCGGCAGTAAAGACTGCTCCGGGAGGGGCGGCTTCCGCCCCCTTGTTCCCGCCCCTTGTTCCCGCCCCTTGTCTCCCGCCCTTGTCGGCCGGCTCAGTTCGCCCGCGCCGCGCCTTCCATGTACGTGCGGGTCAACTGGAGCCACTCCGCTTCGGAACCGCAGGGCGGCGCGCCCTCGACCACGCAGGCGAGCGGCGTGACGCCGCCCCAGATGTCGAATCGCCCGATCAGCCGGTTGTTGGTGGCATCCCAGAGGCGCAGAACGGTGCGCGGCAGGATCGTCCGCAGCGCCGGGTCGTTCATGTTGGCCGTCTGGCTCTCGATGTAGTAGCAGGTTTCGCGCCCGGCGTTGTAATGGCTGACGAATCCGGTCGTTTCCCCGGGGAGCATGCCGTTGCTTTTCATCGACTGCGCATGCAGTTGCGACGCCAGTGTCGTGCACTGTTGCGCCGCTTCGGAGCCGTCGGCGGGGGGAACATCCGCGCGGGCGCCGCACGCGGCGGTGGCGAGCATCGCTCCGAAGAGCGTGACAGCCGCGAACCGGGCGCGGCCTGCGGTCGGAAAATCCATGATGGAGACCCCTTTCACGTCAGCCCCGCATGCTTCCGGCGACCATTTCAAACCGGAAGAACCGGCACTCGAGCGGCCCATTGTAGAGCACTGTCTTGCGGGATTCCCGCAAGCGCATCTGCCGGGGGAGTTCGCGGTCCGAACTGAGCACCCACGCCTGCCAGCCGGAAAAGTTGCGTTTCCACTGCGCGGCGACGTCGTTCATCATCGCCGGAACGGTGGCGGACTTGGGGTTGCTCTGTTCGCCGTACGGCGGATTGGTCACGATCCAGCCTGATTCCGCGATGGCCGTGCCGGTGCGCGCGTCCTGGGCTTCGAAGCGCAGGACGCCGCGCTCGAGCAGGCCGGCCAGACCGGCGCGCCGGGCGTTGGCCACCGCCGTGGCGACCACCCGGGTCGAGATGTCCCGTCCGACGATCTGCGGGGCGGCACCGTCGTCGATGCGGTCCTGGGCATCCTTGCGCAGGCGCGTCCACGACGTCCGGTCGAAGCTGCGCAGCGCTTCGAAGGCGAAGCGGCGCTGCAATCCGGGCGCGCGGCCGGTGGCCATGCAGGCCGCCTCGATCGCGATGGTGCCGCTGCCGCAGAACGGATCGAGCAGCGGGTGGGGCGGCGCCCAGCCCGCGATCCGCAGCAGGGCGGCGGCAAGGTTCTCCTTGATCGGCGCTTCGCCCTTGTCCGCCCGCCAGCCGCGTTTGAAGAGCGCTTCGCCGGAGAGATCGAGATAGAGCTGCGCCCGCTGGTCGGTGAGGTGGGCGAGCACCTGGATGTCGGGACGCTGGCGATCGACCGACGGTCGGGCGCCGCTGCGTTCGCGTGCCCGGTCGACGATCGCATCCTTGACGCGCAGCGTGGCGAACTGCAGGCTGCGCAACGGCGACCGGTGCGCGGTGACGTCGACGCGCAAGGTCTGCTCGGCGGAGAATTCGCGCTCCCAAGGCACCGTGCGCGCCAAATCGTAGAGATCGGTTTCATCCCGGTAGCCGCCCTCGGCCAGGCACCAGAGAACACGGCTGGCGAGTCGCGAGTGCAGGTTGGCGGCATAGGCGGTCGCCAGCGTGCCGGAGAAGCGCGCGCCGCCCGCCGCTGCGGTGGCGTCGGCCGCGCCGATCGCGCGCAGCTCGTCGGCCAGCAGCGGTTCGACGCCGCGCGGGCAGACGGCAAAGAAGGTTTCGCTCATCAGAAGGGCTGCACGATGACCAGCACCAGGATCCCGGCCAGCAGCACGGTGGGAATCTCGTTGAACCAGCGATACCAGATGTGGGTGTGCGGCGTCCTGCCGGCCTGGAACGCCTTCAGCTGGCGCCCGCAGACGGCCTCGAAGACGAACAGCCCGACGACCAGCAGGAGCTTGGCGTGGATCCAGTGCTGCCCGTCGCCGATGTGGAATCCCAGCCAGAGCCAGAGGCCGAGCGCGACGGCGACCCCGCTCAGCATGTGGCCGAAGCGTCGCAGCTTGCGCGCCATCAGCAGGAGCCGGTCGCGTTCCGCACCCGGGTCGGGAACCTGCGCGAGATTGACGAGGATGCGCGGCAGGTAGAAGAGTTCCGCGAACCAGCCGATGACGAAGAACACGTGAAACGTTTTGACCCAGAGCATCAGTTGCGAACCTCGCCGTTGCCGAACACCACGAATTTCTGCGACGTGAGACCTTCCAGCCCGACCGGTCCGCGCGCGTGGAGCTTGTCGTTGCTGATGCCGATCTCCGCCCCCAACCCGTACTCGAACCCGTCGGCGAAGCGCGTCGAGGCGTTGATCATCACCGAGGCCGAGTCGACTTCGCGCAGGAAGCGCATGGCGCGCGGATGATCGGTCGTCACGATGGCGTCGGTGTGCCTGCTGCCGTAGGTGTTGATGTGGGCGATCGCCTCGTCGAGCCCTGCGACCACGCGGATCGACAGGATCGGCGCCAGGTATTCGGCACGCCAGTCGTCTTCGGTCGCCGCGACCAGCGGGCCGATTCCGGCCGCCGACAGGATGGTGAGCGCCTGCGGACAGCAGCGCAGTTCGACCTGCTTGGCGGCGTAGACGCTGCCAAGCCGCGGCAGCACTGCGGGCGCGATGCCCGCGGCGACCAGCAGCGTTTCCATCGTGTTGCAGGTGCCGTAGCGCTGGGTCTTGGCGTTGTCCGCGATCCGCACCGCCTGATCGAGATCCGCCGAATCGTCGATGTAGACGTGGCAGACGCCGTCGAGGTGCTTGATCATCGGAACCCGGCTTTCCCGCA
>JAJYAR010000212.1 GCA_021779435.1 bacterium | reverse complement strand
CGCAAACGCGGGCACGATAGCGGTTGAGCTCAGGCGCCCGCATCGCCAGCGAGATCAACCGCGGCAGAACGCGCGCCTGATAGAACCCTGTGACGCCTCCACCCATGCATGGCCCCTCCTGCCGGCCGCGCCCGATGCGGCCAAGCCGATCGGCTTTCGGCACCTGCCGGCACCGCGGATTTCCAAAGAGCACGACATCCGTTATACCCCGGGTCGGGCTCGCGAATCGGGGCAAAAAAATGGCGGCGCTGAGCGCCGCCAAGTTTAGGGAGGAAACGTCCAAGAATGCAGGACGCGCTGAGCGCGCCCTACGTCCATGATGATAAGCGCCCGCGGCGGCGGTGCAAGGGATATTTGTGCAGTGCAGCGGTCTCGCTCGCATGCGAGCCGAGCGCTGTGCTGTTCTTGCAACAGTGCGGATGAGCGGTTAGGCTGACCTGCGCCGTGGGCCGCGGCCCTGCGGGATCACCGGGTTTTTGAATTCCGCATTTGTTTCAGTTATCTGACAATCACGGTCATGACGCTCGCAATACGGCAGACCGGGCGGGCCTGATGCGAGATCGGATCGCCGGCGTCGGCTGGCTCTAAATTTGGCAAGGCTGACATGCAGGACATTCCGGTCTATCGGGATTGGCGGGCGGTCCCCGCCTCGGCACGCGGAGCGTCGGTCGCGCTCGGAAATTTCGACGGGGTCCATCTCGGGCACGCCAGCGTGGTGCGCGCGGCTCACGCGGCGCGGCCGGACGCCGCGCTTGCGGTGCTGACCTTCGAGCCGCACCCTCGCGAACTGTTCCGCCCCGAAGACCCCCCATTCCGCCTGACTCTCGCCGCTGAAAAGGCCGCCGCCCTCGCGCAGCTCGGTGTGCAGACGATCTTCGAGATCGCGTTCGACTGGTCCTTCAGCGCGCTCACCGCCGAGGCGTTCGTCAGCGATGTTCTGGCCGGGGCATTGGGGGCGCGACACCTGGCGTGCGGGGTCGATTTCGCCTTCGGCCACCGCCGCGGCGGCGATATCGGGTTTCTCGCGACGCAGGCGGAGGCGCGCGGCATCGGCCTCACCGTGGTGCCGCCGCTGGCCGACGCGCAGGGTCCGATCTCGGCCTCGCGCATCCGACGGTTGCTGCAGGACGGATACCCGGAGCGGGCCGCGGCCGAACTCGGGCGGAACTGGTCCATTCGCGGCGTCGTCGCGCACGGCGACGCGCGCGGCCGGACGATCGGCTTCCCGACCGCGAATATCCCCCTCGGCCGCCATCTCGAACCGGCCCGGGGCGTCTATGCGGTCACGGTGACGCTTCCGAACGGCGCGACCTACCCGGGTGTGGCGAATATCGGCCGCCGGCCGACCGTGAGCCGCTCGCTCGAAAGCCGGCTTGAGGCGCATCTGTTTGATTTCGAAGGTGATCTCTACGGGGCGGAGGCATCCGTCGCGCTGCACGCCTTTCTGCGCCCGGAGCGGAAATTCTCCGGGCTCGATCAGCTGAAGACCCAGATCGCCGCCGATGTCGCCGAGGCCCGCGCGCTGCTCGGCATCGACTGATCCAGCCCGCAAATCATCATGATGGTCCGGTACCAACGCCGGTTTCTCGGCTTTGGCCGCACGATCACGGGCGGGGCCGGCGGCCCTCTTGGCCACCGGCCCACTTCTCCGCCGTCCCCGCCGACGCGATGCCGAGGAGGATGGCAGGCCCGATCATCATTATGGCCTAAAATCCCAGCTCAAAGGCGATAATCCAGCAACAGCCCCGGCTAGGTGATAGTGCTATCCCGGTTCGCTGACGACAGCATGACGCGTTTCGGCGCCGGATCGCTCCCGACGATGGTCCATTTCGGACGCTTGACCGCCAGGCACCCCGCTCCGCATAGTCCCGCCCATGTCGGAGCCCTGCCGCGCGCGAATTCCCTCCCCGGCCGCCTGACCCGGTCCGGCCTCGTCGCGCGCCCGCTCCGGCCGATCCCCATCCCGCCTGCGAAAGACCCAGATGACCGAGACCCAGGACTACCGCGACACCGTGTTCCTGCCGCGGACGGATTTTCCAATGCGCGGCGATCTCCCGCGCCGCGAACCCGAGATCCTGGCCCGCTGGGAGCGGATGAACCTCTGGGCAAAGCTGCGCGCGACTGCGCGCGGGCGCGAGAAGTTCATTTTGCATGACGGCCCGCCCTACGCCAACGGCAACCTGCATATCGGCACCGCGCTGAACAAGATTCTGAAGGACGTCGTCAACCGCGCCCGGCAGATGGCCGGCTTCGACGCGGACTATATCCCCGGCTGGGACTGCCATGGCCTGCCGATCGAATGGAAGATCGAGGAAGAATACCGCAAATCCGGACGCGACAAGGATGCGGTACCGATTCTCGATTTCCGCGCCGAGTGCCGCGCCTATGCCGCTCACTGGATGAACGTGCAGGCGGAAGAGTTCCGCCGCCTCGGCGTCGAGGGCGACTTCGCGCATCGTTATGCCACCATGGATTTTTCCGCCGAGGCCGCCATCGCAGGCGAGATCGGCAAGTTCCTCCTCAATGGCGCGCTCTATCGCGGCTTGCGCCCGGTGCTGTGGTCGCCGGTGGAGAAAACCGCGCTCGCCGAGGCCGAGGTCGAATATCACGACCATACCTCGACGACGATCTGGGTGCGCTTCCCGATCGTGACCCCGGCTGCCCCCATGCTCACAGGTGCGAGCGTGGTGATCTGGACGACGACGCCTTGGACGATGCCAGGCAACCGCGCGATCGCCTTCGGCCCCGACATCGAATACGCGCTCGTGCATGTGGACACCGCTACGGAGAGCGCCGGCGCACGCGCAGGCGAACGGTTGCTCGTCGCGTTGCCGCTGCTGCCGGCGTTTCTCGACGTCGCCGGGGTCACCACCCACCACCTAGAACACGTCTTCACCGGCGCCGAGTTGGCCGGCACGATCTGCGCCCATCCGCTAAGCGGCCTCGGATACGAATTCGCCGTGCCGCTCTTGCCCGGCGACTTCGTCACCACCGAGGCGGGCACAGGCTTCGTGCATGTCGCGCCGGGACATGGTGACGATGATTTCATCCTCGGCCGCGCCCATGGCATCGACGTTCCGGAAACCGTCGGGGATGATGGCACCTTCAACGCGTGGGTGCCGCTGTTTGCCGGGCTGCACGTCTACACGGCCGCCGATGCCGTCTGCGCCGCCCTCGCCGATCAAGGCGCGCTGGTGGCGCGCGGCGTGCTGGTCCATTCCTACCCGCATTCCTGGCGCTCCAAGGCGCCGCTGATCTTCCGCGCCACGCCGCAATGGTTCATCCGGATGGACGGGCCGGGGCGGATTCGCGAAAAGGCACTCACCGCGATCGGGGCGACCCAGTTCGTGCCGGAACAGGGGCGCAACCGCATCGGCAGCATGGTCGCCGCGCGCCCCGACTGGTGCATCTCGCGCCAGCGCGCCTGGGGCGTGCCGATCGCCGTCTTCGTGCATCGCGCCAGCGGCGAGCCGCTGCGCGACCCCGAGGTCGTCGCGCGCATCGTTGCGATCTTCGAAACGGAGGGCGCGGACGCCTGGTATTCCTCCCCCCCGGAACGCTTCCTCGGGCCGGGGCGTGATCCCGCGGACTACGAGCAGGTGAAGGACATCGTCGATGTCTGGTTCGAGAGCGGCTCGACCCATGCCTTCGTGCTGGAGGCGCGCGGTCTGCCCTGGCCGGCCGATCTCTACCTGGAGGGCTCCGATCAACATCGCGGCTGGTTCCACTCGTCACTGCTCGAATCGGTCGGCACGCGCGGCGTCGCGCCGTTCAAGGCGGTTCTGACGCACGGCTTCGTGCTCGACGAGCAGGGCCGCAAGATGTCGAAATCCCTCGGCAACACCACTGCGCCGCAGGACGTCATCAAGCAGTATGGCGCCGATATCCTCCGCCTTTGGGTGATGATGTCCGACAATACCGAGGACCTTCGCGTCGGCCCCGAAATTCTCAAGCAGCAGGCCGAACTTTATCGCCGTCTGCGCAACACGCTGCGCTGGCTGCTGGGCTGCCTGGATGGCTTCACCGAGGCCGAGCGCGTGCCGTACGCAGAGATGCCGGAACTCGAGCGCTGGGTGCTACACCGGCTCACCGAACTCGATGCAAAGCTGCGCGAGGCCGCGCTCTCCTACGACTGGACCGGCTTCTATCCGGCCCTGCATGCGTTTTGCGCCACCGACCTGTCAGCCTTGTATTTCGACGTCCGCAAGGACACCCTCTATTGCGACCGACCCGACAGTCTTCGCCGTCGGGCCGCGCGCACCGTGCTCGATCATCTCCATCGCAGCCTGTGCACTTGGCTCGCCCCGGTTCTGTGCTTCACCGCCGAGGAGGCGTGGAGCGCGCGCTTCGGCGCAGAGGGCAGTGTGCATCTGGAGACGTTCCCCCCGCTCCCGACAGATTGGCGGGACGAGGCACTGGGAGCGAAGTGGGAACAGATCCGCGCCGTCCGGCTCCACATAACGTCGGAGATCGAGCGGCGACGCGCGGAGGGCAAAATCCGTTCGTCACTGGAGGCGATCGCCATCATGCCGGATCGCTCGGATGCGGCCGGGCTCCTCGATGAAGCGAGCTGGGCCGATGTTGCCATCGTTTCGAAGGTTCGCTTCAGCGCCGGCGACATCCCGGCCACGATCGATCTCGCACCAGGGCAAAAATGCGCACGGTGCTGGAAAGTCCTCGAAGAAGTCGGAACGGACTCGCGGCACCCGACCCTCTGCCACCGCTGCGTGGACGCGGTCGAATCGGGCCTGGTCTGCCGGGCGGCTGCCGAATGACGCAGCGCCGCGCGCTGTTGATCGGCATCCTCGCCGCGATCACTGTCTTCGCCGCCGATCAGGCCAGCAAGTTCTGGGTGCTGGACAGACTGCTGTTGCCGGCGCGAGGGCATATCGACGTTCTGCCGGTGCTGAGCCTCACCATGGTCTGGAACCGCGGCATCACTTTCGGCCTGCTGAACCATCTCGGCGACTCGGAGCGCCCTCTCCTCGTGGTCGTGGCCCTCGCCATAATCATCGCGCTCGGAGCCTGGATGCGCCGGGCTGAACGCGCCCGGGTCTCGCTCGCCCTTGGCGCCATCGCTGGCGGCGCCATCGGCAATGTCGCCGACAGGCTGCGCTTCGGCGCGGTGGTCGATTTCATCCACGCGCACGCCTTCGGCTGGTCGTGGTACGTCTTCAACGTCGCCGACGCAGCCATCGTCTGCGGCGTCGCGGCCCTCGCGCTCGACGGGTTTCTCGCCCCGAAACACCAGCCCGCCGGCACAGCCGGACAACCCTGAGCGACTCCGACCCCGCGCCGTCCGCTGTCGCTATCGATGATGCGTGGAAGATCGGGCGGATGCCGATCGGGCTTGGCGTCTACGGTCGGCGCCGGCTGCGGGGGGATGGTGGAGCCAAGGGGAGTCGAACCCCTGACCTCCTGAATGCCATTCAGGCGCTCTCCCAACTGAGCTATGGCCCCGGT
>JAJYAR010000211.1:433-5494 GCA_021779435.1 bacterium | reverse complement strand
ACATCCCGAGGTGTACATCCTGGCGTTGCCGGCATTTGGAATCATCTCGGAGGGCGTGCCGGTGTTTTCGCGAAAGCCGATCTTCGGCTATGAATTCGTCGCCGTCTCGTCGGTGGCGATCGCGCTGCTCAGCTTTGGCGTCTGGGCGCACCACATGTTCACGGTGGGGATGGGGCACTTCGCGGAGACGTTCTTCGTGATCGCGTCCATGCTGATAGCGATTCCGACCGGCGTGAAGGTGCTGAACTGGAGCGCAACGATGTTCCAGGGACGGCTGCGGTTGTCGGTGCCGATGCTCTACGCGATCGCGTTCGTCATCCAGTTCACGCTCGGCGGGCTCAGCGGCATCACCCACGCCCAGGCCGCCCTGGATTGGCAGACCAAGAACAGTTACTACCTGATCGCGCACTTCCACTACGTTGCCGTCGGCGGTGTCGTCTTCGCGATTCTCGCCGGGCTCCACTACTGGTTCCCCAAGATCTCGGGCCGGATGCTGTCGGAGCGGATCGGGCGCTGGGGTTTCTGGTTCATGGTGCTGGGTTTCAATGGCACCTTTGCCATCCAGCACGTGCTGGGGTTCATGGGCATGCCGCGCCGCGTTTACACCTATCCCGATTTCGCGAACTGGGGATGGATGAACATGGTGTCCACGATCGGCGCCTTCCTCATGGCGGTCTCCGCCATTCTTCTCGTCGTGAACATTGTGTACAGCCTGCGGCGCGGCCGGTTGGCCGGAGACAATCCGTGGGAGGCGTGGACGCTGGAATGGGCGACGCTCTCCCCGCCCCCGCCGCACAATTTCGACGCGCTGCCCCCGATTCACAGCCGCCGGCCGTTGTGGGATGCCGCCAATCCCGACCGCCCCGATCCCGTTGTCGGCACCGACGGCCTCCTGTCGCCGGATCGCGCCAAGACATCCATGTGGACGCTGATCGCGTCGGAATCGGCGTTCTTCGGCACGCTCATCCTGGTGTTCGCGTTCTTCAACATAAAGCCGCCCGCCGGCCCCAACGCGACGAACAGCCTCGAGCTCGGACGCACGCTGATCTTCAGCGTGTGCCTGTTCGCGAGCAGCTTCACCCTGTGGCGGGCGGAGGCGGCGGAGCGCGCCCGCTCGCGTGCCGGCATGACGGCGTGGCTCGGTTTGACGATCCTCCTGGGCCTGGTGTTCATCGGTGGCCAGGGCTACGAGTACTGGAGTCTTTACCGCAGCGGCGTGACGCTGAACGTGAACCTGTTTGCGGGTTCGTTCTTCCTGCTCACGGGATTCCATGGATTCCACGTCACCGCGGGCCTGGTGGCCTTGCTGATCCTGCTCGGCCTGACGGCATCCGGCGCGTTCCGCAACCGGCATTCCCCGCTGGAGGCGATCGGTCTGTACTGGCACTTCGTCGACGTCGTGTGGGTTTTCGTCCTCCTCACCGCCTACATCCTTCCACGGTTCCTATGAATGCGCGCGACCTTCTCTTCAGCGGCTGGAGCTTCAATCCCGTCGTCCTCTTCACGATAGCCGCGGCGACACTGGCGTATGCAACGCTCGTCGGCCGCCGCGGCCGGCCTGGGCTGTTCGCCGGCGCCGCGGCAGCGCTCGCGCTCGCATTGTTGTCGCCCATCAACCTGCTTGCCAACGGCGTGCTCTTCACCGCTCACATGGTTCAGCACCTTCTCCTGTTGCTGATCGTGCCGGCCCTCGCGCTTCTCTGCCTGCCCTCTTTCGAATCCGCACGTGGCGCCCTGGATCCCGATGGCAGGCCGCGCGTCCCAGCCGTTGCGATACTCGGCTGGATTCTCGGCGTCGGCGCGATGTGGTTCTGGCACGTGCCGAGCCTCTGCAACGCGGCCGCGTCGCGGACCGCCGTGCATTCGCTTCAGACGGTGTCACTGCTCGCGATGGGAACTGCGTTCTGGTGGCCGATCCTGAGCCCCCGGGCGCAGGATCGCCTCGTTCCGGGCTACGGCATCGCGTATCTCTTCAGCGCGTGCCTGGCGTGTTCCGCACTCGGAATCATGCTCACGTTCACCACGGCGGAAGTCTGCTCCATCTTCTCGGCTCCGCTGATGGTCACCGGCCCATGGGCGACGCTGCGTGACCGGGTGCCCTTCGCCACCGACCAGCAAATCGGAGGGCTGCTGATGTGGCTGCCGATGTGCCTCGTGTACGCCGCCGCGATCATGCTGGAGCTCGCGCGCTGGATGGGTGAAGAGCGCGGCGCGCGTGTCGCCTCGCGAAAGGGCAGCGCATGAGCACGACGCCCGACAAGCCGGGACGCGAGCCCGCCGGGACGAGTGCATCCGGTGCCGCCACGCCGGCAGGCTGGACCAGACTTCCACTGGAGCACCTTCCCTCGCCGACCTTCTGGCCCGCCGGCCTTGCGTTGGGCATCACCTTCATCTTCTGGGCGCTCATCACCTCCTGGGTGGTGCTCGTCATTGGAATCGCGCTTTTCGCGGCCTCGCTCGCGGGCTGGATCAGCGACCTTCGCCATGAACCCAAACACCACCCCTGATCCATCCGCCACGCGTGCCGCGCCCACGCACTCCGAAGCCGATCTTGTCTCGCGCCGCCAGTTCCTGACGCGACTCTCCATCGGCTTGGGCGGGGCGTGTGCCGCCGTGATCGGGGCGCCGGCTCTGGGTTTCGTGGTGGCTCCCCTCTTCCGGAAGGCACCGGAAACATGGCGCACCGTCGGACAGGCGGGGGATTTTCCCGTCGGGCAGACGCTGAACGTCATGTTCGAGGACCCGTCCCCGCTCCCGTGGGCAGGCGTCACGGCGCGAGCCGGCGCCTGGTTGCGACGGGAGAGCGAGGACAAGTTCACCGCGTTCTCGGTCCACTGCACGCATCTCGGGTGTCCGGTTCGCTGGATGCCCGAGGCGCGGCTCTTCCTCTGCCCGTGTCACGGCGGGGTGTACTACGAGGACGGCTCCGTCGCCGCCGGGCCTCCGCCGCATCCATTGATGAAATACGACGTGCGACTGCTCGGGCGCGACGTGCAGGTCAAGGCGGCGGCAATACCGATCACGACGACGCTATGAAGATCATCGGATCGACCTGGCGCTGGATCGACGACCGGCTCGGGCTGTCGGATCTGCTCGGGCCGTCGCTCAAGCATCTGGTGCCCCGCAACGCCACGTGGTGGTACGTGTTCGGGAGCGCCACGCTCGTGGCGTTCATCGTCCAGGTGGTCACCGGCGTGGCGCTGTCGTTCTCGTTCGTGCCGTCGTCGTCGCAGGCGTTCGACACCCTGCGGTTCATCACCGACGAGGCGCCCTTCGGACATTTCCTCCGGGGGCTGCACTACTACGGCGCGTCCGCGATGGTGCTGATGATCGGTGCGCACATGGCGCAGACTTTCCTGTTCGGCGCGTACAAGTTTCCGCGCGAGATGAACTGGGGCACGGGCGTGCTCCTGCTCGCCTTCACGCTGGCGATGGGCTTCACGGGCCAGCTGCTTCGCTGGGATCAGACCGCCGCCTGGTCGGTGGTCGTCGCGGCAGAACAGGCCGGCCGGGTGCCGTTCATCGGCGGCTGGCTCGCGACGTTCATCCTTGGCGGGTCCACGCTCGGAGGGGCGACGCTGAGCCGGTTCTTCGCGATCCACGTGTTCGTGATTCCCGCCATGATGTTCGCCTTCATCGGGCTCCATCTCTGGCTCGTGTTGCGCCACGGCATTTCGGATCCGCCCGTTCCCGGGAAGCCGGTCGATCCCAAGACCTACAAGGAGGAATACCACGCCGAGCTCGAGCGGACCGGGGTTCCTTTCTGGCCCGACGGGGCATGGCGCGATTTCGTGTTCGGGACCGCGGTGGTGGCCGGCATCGCTCTCCTCGCGATCTTCGTCGGCCCGCCGCCGATTGAGATGCCTCCGGACCCGAGCATCCTGCAGGCCGACCCGCGGCCCGATTGGTACCTGCTTTGGTACTTCGCCGTCCTCGCCCTCATCCCCGTGGGCATCGAGGGCGTCGTCATGATCGCCGCCCCGGTCCTCATCGGCATCATCCTTCTTCTTGCTCCGGTACTCGGCAACAAGGGGGAACGTCATTGGAGCCGCCGCCCCTGGGCGATCGGCGTCGTTCTTCTCAGCGTGCTGATGATCGGGACGCTGTGGATCGAGGGCGCCCACGCGCCCTGGTCGCCCAATTTCGACGCAAAACCCCTGCCGCCGAAAGTCGTTGCGAGCACCGACGGGGCTGTCGTTCAGGGAGCCATCCTGTTTCACCGGAGGGCGTGTCTGAACTGCCATCTCATCGAGGAGCATGGCGGACGTCGCGGGCCCGACCTCAGTTTCGTCGCCGACCGGCTCACGAAAACGGACCTGATCATCCGGATCGTGAACGGCGGCGGCAACATGCCGGCGTACGGACGGACGCTGAAGCCCGGCGAGATCGACGCACTCGTAGCCTTCCTCGAGACGCGCCGACGCCACCTTCCCGACGTCGCGTCAGAGGCACGCACGCCAACGAGCGAGAGAGCGCCGTGAACCGCGAACTTCCGGGCGTCTTGTCAGAACGCGGAAACCGCGAATACTCCGAGCCATGAGAACGCTATTCGTCCTTCTCGTCGGAATCGCGATCGGAGCGGCCGGTATGTACTACTATTCGGAACAGCGGCCCGAAACCGCCGCCGCGCCGGCGTCCGGCGCTGCCGGGTCGGCCCGCGATGCCGCGGACCGGGCGCTGGCGAAGACGCGGGCGACCGCGTCCGAGGTCTCGGACCGGGTCTCGGAGAAGATGCGCGAATGGAAACTCACCCCGGCGGACATACGCGCCGACCTCGCGAAGACAGGCGAAGTGGCGCGGGAAAACGCGGCACGCGCACGCGACAGGGTTTCCGACGCGCGGATAGTCACGGTGATCAAGGCCAAATTCGTCCTCGACCGGGAACTGTCGGCGAACGCGATCGAAGTCACCTCAAAGGACGGTAATGTCACGCTCTCCGGCACGGCTCTTTTCATGATTCGCCCACCGCCGAGCTCTTCACTCTTCCCTTACACCTCTACCTTCATCGCCAACGACGGCACCACCAACAGTGCCCTGGCCACGGTCAACATCACCGTTACG
>JAJYAR010000211.1:0-423 GCA_021779435.1 bacterium | reverse complement strand
ATGTCACGCTCTCCGGCACGGTCGGCTCCGAGCCGCTCATCGGCAAGGCCGTCGCCCATGCACTCGACACCGAGGGCGTTCAGCACGTCACGGCCAGGATCACCGTTCACAACTGACCACCCCGTCCCCGGCCGGCGGCCCGCCGTCCAAAATGTGTCATCCGCCGCGGCGAAAAGCCGGGCGTGAGGGGGGCCTGGATAAAACAATTTCTTGCACTTCCCTGGTGCGCTGCGTAACCGCTCGCATCTAATGAAGTCACTTGTCATCGCCGAGAAGCCCTCCGTTGCGGCCGATCTCGCGCGCGCTCTCGGGAAGATTCCAAAGAAAGGCGACCACTACGAAAACGACGAATACGTCATTTCGCATGCACTCGGTCACGTCGTGGAACTCGAGATGCCCGAGGACATCGACAAGAAGAAGTAC
>JAJYAR010000210.1 GCA_021779435.1 bacterium | reverse complement strand
TTTTTGTACGTTAGTATTAAGCATGGGCCGACAAGTTGGAGACTTCTTCTCCGCTTGTCGGCCTCATGGCATCTACCCCAAGGCAGTGACACAAGGGCACGGAGCTCGGACACAGAGCTCACAGAGAATACCTTGACCGGTGGTAGGCCGTTCTCGGTGTTCGCACTGTTTCGTGCGGGTGAGAGTTGTCGCGCGAGCCTCCGGCTCGGCTCGGGTTGGGCCTCTGTGGCCTCTGTGGCAAAATTCGCTCGTTCGCGTCCTTCGCGGTTACCCTGCCTTCGTCCGAATCTGTGAACTGAGGTAGGGCCGGACCGCTGGGCCGGCCGCCTGCAACGAAGAGTACGAAGCGCCGGGTTTCGGAGAGGAATGGACCGCGCCAACCGCGAAGGGCGCGGAAGGCATACGGCCGGCCCAGCGGTCCGGCCCTACCCCAAGGCAGTGACACAGAGGGCAAGGAGCTCGGACACAGAGCTCACAGAGAATACCTTGACCGGTGGCAGCCCAATCTCGCGCTTCGCACTGTTTCGCGCGGGTGAGAGTTGTCGCGCGAGCCTCCGGCTCGGCTCGGGTTGGGCCTCTGTGGCCTCTGTGACAAAATTCGCTCGTTCGCGTCCTTCGGTATTCAGGTTCGACGTTTTCCCGCGGCACGCCGTCCCTATCCACGCTCAGCCAACATCCTGTGGCATTGGCACCCGTCTTTTCGGATGCCGAATTCCTGCAATTCAGCCGCCGCCGCCTGTTGCGTGGAAAGGCGCGTCCGCGACGTTGCGCGACCATGAAAACGCTAAGATTCGTCGCAACCGTCGGCACCCTCGGGTTCTTCGCGGCTTTTGCGCATGCGACCGAGTTTGCGGCCGACAATCCATTGAGTTCATCCGCGGCGCCGGTGGACCGGCCCAACGCCACCGTCCCCGTCACCGTCTTTCGCGCGAGCGATTCGATCGGCACCGACGTCATTTCGAGCGATCGCCAGAAAGTCGGCGATGTCGTCGACTTTGTCTTCGATGCCACGCCGCCGGGCCGTGTCGCATATGTCATCATCATGACCGGCGGCCTCCTCGAGCTCCGCGGTGAGACCCGCGCCGTCCCGGCGACCGCCATCACCTTCAGGGACGTCCGCGCGCACATTCCGCTCACGAAGGCGCAGTTCTTCGCCGTGCCGGCGATCAAGGGCGGACGGGAGACCTTCCTCAGCAACGAGCAGAACACGGCACGCATCGCGCAGGCGTTCAACACGCCCCTGGACGAGGCGCCGCGCCCGAACGACCGGCTGCTCTCGTTCAACGCAATGCTGCGCGACAACATCTACTCGCAGACGAACGGACGAATTGGATACGTTCGGGATGCCTGGATTACCCTCACGCCGGAACGCGTGCCGTACATCGACATGAACCCGATGTTCAATCCCTTCGAGATCAGCTCGGAGGACTTCGCCATCCCGCTCTCGCGGCTCCAATCCGCCGACTCAGCCGGCTATACCTTCGACGTCAAAATCGCTGACCTTACGACAGCCCCGCTCATGACAGGCAACCAGTTCGCGGATTCACGTCAGCCGACAAACGGGATCGTCCGCATGACGCCGCAGGAGGCCATCGCAACGAAGGAGATTTCCCCGACCGGCCCCGCCACGCCGCCGGTTTCGGCGAGTCCGCGCGCCATCACCGCGGCCCAGGCCGTCCGCGGCGCTTTCGATGGCGATCCGAACCTGAGGCAGCTGAACGTCCAGGTGATGGCACGCGGTGACTCCGTGGTGCTGCGCGGCTCCGTGCCGGACACCGCCACCCGCAACCGGATCGACTCCGCCGCCGCGACCGCCGCCGGCCCCGTCGCCGTCACGGACGAACTCACCGCGCCAACACCATGAAGCCGCGGAGCGGCCCCCGTTCCAGGTTCCAGGATATGATCCACTGGCGGTCCGTCCGAAGAAGGGTGTGACCGCTCGCTGCGTCGAAGGGCTGGGCGCCGCGAACAAGGCCCGGGGTCTGCGGACCCCGGCTACAAAGAGGCGTCGCATTCCCCCGCATGGGTGCAACCGGCCTGCGCACAGGCCGGGGCCTGGGCCAGTTCAGGTGGAGCGCGCTGTCCCTAGCGCGCTTTTCCGAGAACCCGTTGGGGACAACGGGTTCCACCGGGGCCCACGCCACTTCGCGTCAGGCGGCCGCCGCTCACGGCGTTCCCTGCAGGCGCTCGATCTCGTCCATCAGCTCGAGGATGATCTTGATGCCGGTCAGGTTCACGCCGCGCTCGCCGTGCAGGTACGCGATTCGCCGCAACGAGGCGATATCGTGGGCATTGAAGAAGAGCCCGCCGTAGGAGGCATCGACCTTCGGCGTGGCGAGTCCGTGCTTGCAGCAAACGGCGACGAAATGCCTGGGCAAACCAGCCAGGTGCGCGGCTTCATCCAAACTGTAGAAGCCTTCGTCGGCCGGGGCGAAGGTCTGGACGGCATAGTACTCGAGTGCGGGCGTCATCGTTCTTTCTCCTCCCACTCAGGACATCCCGGGCGACCGGCGGTTCAAAGCGCACCCGCCATTCCGCGTCATTGCTCGTTTTCGCGGAGCAGCTGCCGCATCGCGGTCGCCGGCATCGCTCCCGATGTGGGGCAAGTTGCCGACCATTCCTGAGGAGCACCAACGTGGGGATCGCCGATATCTCAAAACGGCCCGCCACCGTCGGCAGGTCCTCGGTGCTCACCTTGACGACGAGCCAGCGCCCCGCCTCCTCCTCGGCGACGCGGGCGACCTCGGGCGCCACGAGACTGCACGGACCGCACCACGAGGCCCAGAAATCCACCATCATCGGCAGCTCGGAACGCATCACGAGCTCCCTGAACGTCTCCTCATCATCGATTTGGAGCGGCGCCGCCGGCGCGTGCAGTGCGGAGCCGCAGCGCGGACACTTCGCCCGATGACCGAGCTTTTCGAAGGGCAGCCTGCTTTGCTGGTCACAGCGCGGGCAGGTGACGATCACCCCGCGGACATCGACTTCGGCGGTTTTCATCCGTGTTCCTCTCGTGGTTTGAAATGCGAGATACGCTGAAGCTCCTGCCAGGCAGCTCGCTCCTGTGAGGTCACTGCGGTGGGCACCCGGATCCGGGCGACGACATAAAGATCGCCACGCTCGTCAGTCCCGGCGCGCGGCAGCCCGTGGCCGCGCACCCGGAGCTGATGCCCATTGTCGGTCCCCGGCGGGATATGCAGCTTGATCCTCCCGCTCAGCGTCGGCACCAGGACCTCCCGGCCCAGCACCGCCTCCCAGGGGGCGAGTTCAAGTTCATGATACAGGTCCGAGCCGTCGATCCGGAAGTCCGGATGCGCCGCGATCCGCACCCGCAGAAACAGGTTGCCGGGCTCGCCACCCGCGGAGCCCGGACCACCCTTGCCGGGAACACGGATCCGCCGGCCTTCCTGCGCGCCCGCGGGAATCCGAACCTGAAACGACTCCGTCTCCTGCTCGCCTGTGCGCGGATCGGTCCGCTTCAGCGACACTCGCCGCACCGAACCGTGAAGCACCTCGTCGAGGGTGACCAGGATCTCGCCTTCGATGTCGGAGCCGGGTTCGGCCGCCGTCGCGCCGCGCCCGTTCATCCCCCGACCTGCGTTCCGGAAAATGTTGTCGAACCCGCCGCTCGGCTGCGCCCTCCCGAAGAATTGCTCGAAGAAATCGCTGTAGCCGGTGCCGCCGAAGTGAAACTCATAATCGGGTCCCGTCCCAGACCACCGCCCGCCGGCCTGCGGACCTCCCGCATAGGCGCCCGACTGCCAGTCGGCACCGAGTTCGTCGTACTTCCGGCGCTTTTCGGGATCGCTGAGAACCTCGTTGGCCTCGTTGATCTCCTTGAACTTCTGCTCGGCGGCCTTCTTGTCCTTCGCGATGTCCGGGTGGTACTTCCGGGCGAGCGCACGGAAAGCCTTCTTGATCGCCTCCTGGCTCGCGTCACGCGGCACGCCAAGGATTTGGTAGTAATCTTTGAACTGAACCGGCATAGGGCCGGTAGTCTAACCCAGGTCGGCCCGCGCGCAAATGGGCGCACGGGCCCGACCGTCCGTCCTTACGGTTCGACGTGGCCCGCGTGGATCTCGCCACGCCACGCGCCTGTCTCGTGCCCGCGACTCTCGATGAACTCCTTGAACCGCCTGAGGTCGCCCTTCACGCGCGCGTCCACAATCCCGAACATGGCCCCGGCTTTTTCCACCACGCCCTGCGGCTCGAACGCGATGGCGGCGCGCACGATCGTCTTCCCGTCCGGAGCCTTGTCGAAGAACACCGTGCCTTCGTTGGGCTTACCCGAAACGACGCGCCACGAGATCTTCTGCTCGGGAATCTGTTCCAGTATCTCGGCGTCCCATTCCTCCCTCTTCCCGCCAATCTTCGCGACAAAATGAAGCCGCTTGGCGTCCCGCTGATGCACCGCCTCGATCCCCTCCATGAAGCGGGGAAATTCCTCGAATTGGGTCCACTGGTTGTAAACGACTTCGGCCGGAGCTTCGACCTCGATGGATTGTTCGACAGTTTCCATGACATTATTCAGTTGCCTCCACGATCCGCCCGGCAAACGCGCCGCGGCTCCCGCAATCGTGGGCCTGCTACGGACCGACGCCCGCGCACACGGTGCCGGGCCTGGCGCGGATTTGTTGCACGGCCTCCCCGTACACCAAACCGTCACACTCGACCGCCTTGTTGTAGCCGGGGTCGCTGACCCCGGGGCTTGGCGTTTCGCAGCGCACGCGCCCCTTCGCTTCTTGCGGATCGCCGCGGGAAGGCCATCAGTTCCCGACCCTGTGCGAAGCAAGCCACCAAAGAACAGCCGCTGGATACGCATCACCACATCCGCCATTCACGGCCGCGGTGTCCTCGCCGCGTGCGCGATCCCGATGGGCACACGCATCGTCGAATACACCGGAGAGCGGATCACCAAGACGGAGGCCAGGCGACGCGAGCAGGCCCGGTTGCGTCGCGTGGCGCGCGGCGGCGATGGATGCGTTTACATCTTCAACCTGAACAGCCGCCACGACCTGGATGGCCGCACGGGCAGGAACCCCGCGAGGTTGATCAACCACTCGTGCAAGCCGAACTGTGACGCCCACACGATCCGCGGCCACATCTGGATCGTCGCCCGCCGCGACATCGAACCGGGCGAGGAACTGACGTTCGACTATGGCTTCCCGCTGGGCAATTGGGCGATGCACCCCTGCCGCTGCGGCGCGCCGCGCTGCCCGGGCTACATCGTGAGCGCGTGGCAGAGATGGCGCCTGCGACGGCTTCTGCGCGCCAGGCGCATTTCGAAACGACCCGCATCGCGATAGGTTGCGCGCGCTGGTGCGCGGGTCCGCTGCTCCGTGTAGGTTGCGCGCTCGCCGCGCAACGTTGCGAGCCAGCTCGCAACCTACATCCGAACGCGAGCAGCAGCGTTGGCCACCACGCCCCGTGCCGCGGCCGGCCCAGCGGTCCGGCCCTACCCCAATACTACCGCCAATCGTGGTCCGACGAGGCGTCTCTACGTCTTCGCAGAGCGCCAACCTAGGCGTGCCGGCCCCGC
>JAJYAR010000209.1 GCA_021779435.1 bacterium | reverse complement strand
GGTTCTGCCGGCGGATCGCGGCCGCCTGCCGCTGCTCCTCGCGGCGCACGGCCTGCATTTCGAGGTCGGTCATCGAGGCATAGTGGCCCGTCCGCGGCGAGCCCGCCCCGTTCGTCACGACGACTCCGGTGAAATGCCGGTCGATGCGGCCGTAGCACTCGGCGATTCCATTGAACGCCATGATCTCGATGTCGTCCTGGTGCGCGGCGACACACAGATGCGTGGTGCGTGAGAGCGCAACCGCTGGATCGCTGCCATCCGGAACAAACACGTCGGCTTCCTTGCGGGAAAATTGCATGGGGAGATCAGAAAAGAGCGCGGGGGTAACTGCCCGAGCGCACGAGTTCGGCGATGGCGGCCGTCACACGGGGCTTGTCCTCGCGATACGTCACCCCGAACCAACTGCTGTCGGTCGGGAGCACGGTGACGCCCGCGTCCCCGCGGGAAATCATCACGGCGACAGCGGCGGGCAGGTAGAACTCGGCCTTCAGCGGATCCAGCCCGCCATCACGGACGCGCCCGAGAAAATCGCGTAGCTGCGCGTCGAGCGCGGAAAACAGCGCCGGTGTGAAACCCCAGCAATTCATCGAGACAATTTCACCGCCGGAAAAGCCGCGGCCCGCTCCGACATCCGCCGGCGCGATGGCGGTCTGTTCGACAATGCCGCGCAGCGCGCCGGTTTCGTCGACGGTGCACACGCCACGCGAAACCGTGCCGTGCTCCGAGAGGGTGTTTGCCAGGCGGAAGCCAACCATCGCGAAGGCCGCAGGCAGCCTCTGCTCCAAACCCCCGGTTCCCGTCCCGGAAAGGAACCGGCCCAGGCGCCGAAAGGAATCCACCCCGTAGAAATCGTCGGCGTTGATGACGGCGAACGGGCCGCCCACCGCGTCCCTCGCACACCACACCGCATGTCCCGTGCCCCACGGCTTTTCGCGACCAGCAACCGGGCTGAAGCCGGAGGGAAGCGCCTCCGCCGCCTGAAACACGTAGTCAACCGCGATCCGGCCGGCATAGCGCGCTCCAACCTTCTCCCGAAACACCGCCTCGAAATCGCGGCGGATGACAAACACGACGCGGTCGAAACCGGAGCGCAGGGCATCGAACACCGCGTAATCCAGCACCGTCTCGCCGCCGGGCCCGACCGGATCGATCTGCTTGAGCCCGCCGTAGCGCGAGCCCATGCCTGCAGCCAGGACGACGAGTGTGAGCGACATGCACGCGAGCACATGCGATTGGCCGCGCCGGTCAATCCCGCGTCACCGGCACGTGCTGTTCATCATCGTCCCGGCTTGCCTTTTGGAAACTCCGTGTCCTGCTTTGGTTTCCTTGGTTCCTTAAGCGATGAACGACATCTCCGACGACCTCTTCGAGAACGAGCCGCCCGCCGTCGCACGGCTGCTGAGGGCGGCGTACCGTCTGTTGTTCACCGAGGGATACGCCGCGTTCACCATGGAGGAACTCGCGCACGAACTGGGAATGAGCAAGAAGACGCTCTACGTCCACTTTCCCAGCAAGGACGCCATCATCGAGAAGATCATCGATGTGCTCGGCTCGCACATCCGTGCCCGTATGGATGCGGTGGTCGGGAATCCGAGGCTCCGTTTCACAGAAAAGGTCTCGGGCGTCGGTGCGGCCGCCAGCGCCACGCTCGCCAAGGCAAGTCCGGCAATGCTCCGCGAACTCCAGCGCTACGCCCCCGCGGTGTACCAGAAGATCGAGGACATCCGGACACGGACAATTCCAATCATCTTTGGCCGGCTCATCCGCGACGGCATCGCCGAGGGCATGGTGCGCGGTGACGTCGACCCGGAGTTCGCGGCCGAGTTCTGGCTCCAGGCCATCCGCGGCATGGTCCAACCCGCTGTCCTCGAACGCACGCAGCTGACGGTCCCCCAGACGCTCCATCGCGCACTCCAGATCTTCTTTGCCGGTCTCCTCACCCCCGCCGGCCGCAAACACTATGAAAAACACGCCTGACACCCTCGCCCGCCCAAGCGAGCGCCTCCGGCGCGCACGCGCCGCGCGTACCGTCATGTTCCTGCGTCGCGGCGCCATGCTGCTCTGTGCCGCCGCCGTTCTTGCCTCCGGCTGCAACCGTCGGGCCGCGTCCGACAGGGGGCATCTCCTGCTGTCCGGAAACATCGAGGTCGTCGACGCACAGGTGAGCTTCAAGATAGCGGGGCGCGTTGCCCAGCGGCTCGTCTCCGAGGGCGACGAGGTCAAGGCCGGTCAGCCCGTCGCGCGTCTGGACGACGCCGATCAGGTCGCGCAGCTCGCTCTCCGCACCGCCGAGCTCGCTGCCGCCCAGGCCGCGCTCGCCGAGCTCGAGGCCGGCTCGCGCCCGCAGGAGATCACCTCGGCCGAAGCCACGCTTCACAGCGCCGAGGCCGAGCGCGACCGCGCCCGCATCGACTTCACCCGCCAGCAGGAACTGCTCAAGCAGGCCGCCATCTCGCAACGCGACTTCGACACCGCCCAGGCGCAGCTCCGTGTCGCCGAAGCGCGCGTGATCGAGGCCGCCGAACGGTTGAAACTCGTCAAGGAAGGGCCGCGCGTCGAAACCGTCCGCCAGGCCCGCGCCCGCGTCGAGCAGGCCAACGCCGCGGTCTCGCTCGCCCAAACGCAGCTCGAGTACACGAGACTCGCTTCGCCGCTCACGGGTGTCGTCCTCTCCCACAATATCGAAGCCGGCGAGTACGTCTCGCCCGGCACCCCCGTCATCACCGTCGCCGACACCCGGAACGTCTGGGTCCGCGCCTACCTCGATCAGACCGACCTGGGCCGCGTGAAGCGCGGTCAGCAGGTCGATGTCCGCACGGATTCCTTTCCCGACAAGACGTACAAGGGTGTTGTCGGCTTCATCTCCTCTGAGGCGGAGTTCACACCCAAGACCGTCCAGACGCCCAAGGAGCGCGTGAAGCTGGTGTTCCGCATCAAGGTCGACATCGCGAACGAGAACGACGAGCTCAAGCCCGGCATGCCCGCCGACGTGCTGATCCCGTAAGCCCCGCGGCCATAATCCTCCACTCGCTGGCGCAGCCACGGAAATCCAACGGCTTCCGGCCTCAGGCCTTCAATCCTTCAGCCCTTCCTCCATGTCCGCCATCAAGACCCATGCGCTGTCCCGCTCGTTCGGCGACACCGTTGCGGTCGACCGTCTCTCGCTCGAGGTGGCCGAGGGCGAGATCTTCGGGCTGGTGGGACCCGACGGCGCCGGCAAGACGACCACGATGCGGATGCTCACGGGAATTCTTCCGCCCACCTCCGGATCGGGAAACGTCGCCGGTCACGACGTCGCGCGCGATTCCGAGCATCTCAAGGCCCATGTGGGTTACATGAGCCAGCGCTTCGGATTGTATCCGGATCTCACGGTCGCCGAGAACATCCAGTTCTACGCCGACATCTACGGCGTCCCCTCGTCCGAGCTGGCCGCGCGCATGGAACGGCTCCTCGGCTTCAGCAACCTGACGCCCTTCAAGCAGCGGCTCGCCGGAAACCTGTCCGGCGGCATGAAGCAGAAACTCGGCCTTGCCTGTGCGCTCATCCACACGCCTCGCGTGCTCTTCCTCGACGAGCCGACGAACGGCGTCGACCCGGTCTCCCGCCGCGACTTCTGGCGGATCCTCTACCAGCTCGTGAGGGAGGGCGTGACCATCTTCGTATCCACCGCCTATCTCGACGAGGCCGAGCGCTGCAACCGGCTCGCCCTCCTGCATGAAGGGCGGCTCCTCGGACTCGGCACGCCGGATGAGGTCAAACAGCTCATGCCCGGCTCGCTCCTCGAGGTTCGCACCACGGCGCCGCGCCGCACCGCCGCGCTCCTGCGCGAGAAACTGACCGACACCTCCGTCGGCTTGTTCGGCGATCGCGTGCACCTCGCGACCCGCGCTCCCGCCGAAACAGAGCGCCGCACCCGCGAGGTCGTGGCCGGCGCCGGTTTCGAACTTGTTTCAATCCGTCCCATCGAGCCTTCGCTCGAGGATGTGTTTGTCGCAGTCCTTGCCGCCCAGCGGCCCAAACCATGATCATCCCCGTGGTCATCATTGCCCTGCTCACTGTTCTCGTCGCGACCGAGTCCAACGGCCGCGATGACGGCCCCTCCGACGGCGACTCCTCGTCATGAGGACGGACGCACAACACATCGCACCGTCCAGGTGGACCGCGATCTCCGGGCGTGCTTCCTCTTCGCCTATCGCTCGAACGAACCCGCTGAGGACAACGGGGTCCACCTCGGACGACGCTTGATGCCATGCGCACCGCCGTTTCAGACAATGCCGATGTGGTCGTCGAGGTCTCGAACCTGGAGAAACGGTTCGGTTCGTTCCGCGCTGTCGCGGGCATCTCCTTCTCCGTCCACCGCGGCGAGATCTTCGGCTTCCTCGGTCCCAACGGCGCTGGCAAATCCACGACGATACGGATGCTTTGCGGCCTGCTCGCGCCAACATCGGGCACCGGGCGCGTCGCGGGTTTCGATGTGATCCGTGAGACCGAACGGATCAAGACGCGGATCGGCTACATGAGCCAGAAGTTCTCCCTGTACGACGAACTCACCGTCGAGGAGAACATCGACTTCTACAGCGGCATCTATCGCGTTCCGAAGGCGAAGAAGCCGGAGCGCAAGGATTGGGTTCTGCGCATGGCGGGACTCGTCGAGCATCGCAGGACCCGCACCGGCGACCTTCCGGGAGGCTGGAAGCAGCGGCTTGCACTCGGCTGCGCCGTGCTGCACGAGCCGCCCATCCTGTTTCTCGACGAACCGACGTCCGGCGTCGACCCGAACAGCCGGCGTGCGTTCTGGGACCTGATCTACACGTTGTCAGAGCAGGGGGTGACGGTCTTCGTGACGACGCACTACATGGAGGAATCCGAGTACTGCGACCGCCTCGGAGTGATCTATCGCGGCGAACTGATCGCGCTCGGCACGCCCCGCGAGCTCAAGACGAAGCACATGAGCGATGCCGTGCTCGACATCACCTGCCCGCGCCCGAACGACGCGATGGCCGTCGTCGAGCGTCTCGGCGGCATCAAGGAGGTGGCGCTCTTTGGTCGCGGACTTCACGCCGTTGCCACGGACGCGGAGATGGCGGATCGCAACATTCGCGAGACGCTCACGGCACGAGGTTTCGCTCCGGTTCAGGTGGAGCGGATCACGCCGACGCTCGAGGACGTGTTCGTCTCTCTCATCGAGGCACGCGACCGCGCAGAGGCGCCGCAGAAGGAGGTGCAGCGATGAACGTCCGTCGACTCCGGGCCGTCGCCCGAAAGGAGCTGCTCCACATCATCCGGGATCCGCGCAGCCTGGTTCTCGCGATCGGCATTCCGATGCTGATGATCGTCATGTTCGGGTACGCGCTCACTCTCGACGTCGACCGCGTGCCCGTCGTGGTATGGGACCAGAGTGGGACGACGGTGAGTCGCGACTACATCGCTCGCTTCACCGGCTCCCGCTATTTCTCGTTCGTCGGCCGGGTTGCCAGCACGAGCGAGCTTGAGCATGCGATCGACCGGCGCGACGCGGTCCTCGCCCTTGTGATTCCACC
>JAJYAR010000208.1 GCA_021779435.1 bacterium | reverse complement strand
TCCTCGCCGGCGGCCCCGGACGGCCGTGGTTCCGATCCGGCCTCCGCACGCCCCGCGCCATTGCCCGCCGTTCGGGTCGCGCGGTGCATCACGGTTCCCGTGGCGATGATGCCCAGGATCGTCGAACCGACGACCCCGGCGAGGATCGGCACCCACTCCCGCTGCAGCATGGGCGCCTCGGCCATGATGCCCACGCCGGCCGGCACGAAGAGCAGGCCCATGTTGCGGATCAGTCCCTCGGCGGTGGTCGACAGCGGCGTCCGGTGGGACGGCCCGCGGCTGTCGTGCTCGCGGCCGCCTGGCTCGCGGAAGACCAGTGCGACCGTCAGCAGGAACATGCCGATGACCGGACCGGGAAGGGGGACATGGGTTGCGCTGCGGATGACTTCGCCGAGAAGCTGAAATCCGAGCAGGACGAGGAAGGCCATGGGCATCGCGGAATCCTTTTGATGCCGGACGGTCGTGCGGGCGCGGGCCGGGACGCCGATGCGGCGTGAGATGATACTGCGCGATATGGGCCGTTCGACCAATTCCGCCGGTTCGCCCTGGGAAGTGCTGCGCGTCTTTCTGGCGCTGGGCTTGCGCTCTTTCGGCGGCCCGGTCGCGCACATCGGCTATTTCCGCGACGAAATCGTCGTGCGTCGGCGCTGGCTCGACGAGGATGGCTTTGCCGATCTGGTCGGCCTCTGTCAATTTCTGCCCGGCCCCGCGAGCAGTCAGATCGGGTTCGCGATCGGCATGCTGCGGGCCGGCTATCTCGGCGGTGTCGCGGCGTGGTGCGGATTCACGCTGCCGTCGGCGGCCGCGCTGGTGCTGTTTGCCGGCGCGATGGGAGCGTTTGCCGGCCCCGCCGGCACGGCGCTGCTGCATGGACTGAAACTGGTTGCGGTGGCCGTCGTCGCGCAAGCCGTCGTCGGCATGGCCCGCAGCCTGTGCCCGGACCGCGCCCGGGCGTCGATCGCCCTGGCCGCGGCCCTGATCGTCCTGTCGGGGGCGTCGTCGGCTGCGCAGATCGTCGCGATCGGGTTGGGTGCGATGGCGGGGCTGCTGTTCTGTCGCGGTGCCGCCCCGCGGACGACCGCGACCGCGCTTGCCTTCCCGGTCTCGCCCGTCGCGGGCACGGCGGCCTTGGCCGGGTTTTTCGGCCTCCTGGTCGGCGTTCCGGTTTGGCGGAGCCTGGCGGACGGATCGGGGCTGGCGCATTTCGAGGCGTTCTATCGCGCGGGGGCGCTCGTGTTCGGCGGTGGCCACGTGGTGCTGCCGCTGCTCCACGACGCGTTCGTGTCGCGCGGTTGGGTCGATGATCGGGCGTTTCTCGCCGGGTATGGTGCGGCGCAGGCCGTCCCCGGACCGCTTTTCACCTTCGCCGCCTATCTCGGGTTCCTCGTCAGCCCGCAGCATCGCCTGGTGGGGGCCGCCCTCGGCCTGTTGGGGATCTTCCTCCCGGGCATCCTGGTGCTGGTCGGCGCATTGCCGTTCTGGGGCCGTCTGCGCGCAGGCATCGCCGCGCAGGCGGCGATGCGCGGGGTCAACGCGGCGCGGTGGTCGGCCTGCTCGCCGCTGCGCTTTACAACCCGATCTGGACGACGTCCATCCGCGGACCGGCGGATTTCGCCATCGCCCTCGCCGGGTTCGTACTGTTGACGGTCTGGAAGGCGCCGCCGGTCGCGGTCGTGGTGTGCAGTGCGATCGCCGCCATGATCGTGGCGAACGGCTGAGACCGGATGTCGTGGTCCCGCGTACCGTCATGATCGCCGCCCCGAGGTCGATTCCGGCGTACAGTATGGTCCGTGTCCGCGGTTGCGGCGGTGGTGGCGGGCAGTTGGTGCGCCTGCGACGCCACCGGCGCACCGGCATCGATCTTTCGAAGGAAACTGCGATGGAGATCCGTGTCGAACGCGATGTGCCCCGGATGAGCGAGCCGCGCCGGCTCCCTGCGGCAACCTACAACCGGATGCGAACCCTGCTCCGGAACGGGCCAAGCGTCGTGTTCGTGCCGATCCGCAGCATGCAGTTTCTCGCGATCGTGGACGTCGAGGAAATCGTATTCGTCGACCATCTCCGGAAAAACTGGGCGGCCATCGCGTGGCGCGATTTCCGGCCCGGGCAGCGCAGCGCGCTCGACGCCGCCGTGCCGTATCAGGCGGTCTACTACCGGGAGGACGGAGCGACCCTGATGCGGCGGTTGCAAAGCGAGTTTGACGCCGCGCTGGCTGCGCTCGCCGCCAAGGCGCCTGCCGAGGGTCACCCGGCGCGGGTCCTCGATTTCGTCTCGCGCAAGGCCGGCGGAGCTTCCTGACCCGTCCGGCTCCGGCTCCGCCTCAGTCGTCGTCGCCGAGTTCCGGGTCCCAGCCCTTGGCGCGCGCTTCCGCCCGCGCCTTCTCGTAGACTTCCGCGTGCCGGCTGCGCAGCGCCTCGGGAAGCCGGCTCGGCAGGTTGCCGTAGCGGTCCCACTCCGTATCGACCCGATCCATCAGCGCCTGCATGCGGCCGAGATCCCAGTTCCGGCAGTCTTCGTCTTCGGGGAGGAACCCGAAAATCCAGGCGTCGAGTACCACCCGACCCAGCTGCGTGAGTCCGTGTTTGTCCTGGTGGAAGCCGACATACGGATCGGCGCCGCGGGTTTTTCCGGAATTCATCGGGTAAGTCTCACAGAAAGAAAGGCAAAGGCGCCGCGATCGGCCGGGGTTCGTATCGTAGCGCAGGGATCGGGGGATGCGGAGATCCGGGCGCATCCGCCTCCGCAACCGCACCGCCCGGGGCGTCACGCCCCGCGGGGGGAGCTTTCGTCCTCCGGCTTGCCGGCGTAGGCGTCGGCGAATGCGCGGAGCAGGGCGTCGTTGACCGGAGGCAGCCGATCGACGACGCGCTTTGCCCATTCGAAGTACTCCTGGCGGCGCGCAAGGGTCCAACCCACCGGGGGCGCATTGGCAACGTCATGGAGGTTGCAGGTCTTGTCGGCCAGCTTCACGAGCGCGGCACCGTTGCTGATGTGGGGCGCCTGCTCGATCTGTAGCTCCTTGCGGCGCTGCTTGGGGAGGGTCTCGTCGTCCGTGACTTCCATGACCATCGCCGCGACGGCGTCGCCGAAGCGGCTGCGCAATTCCGCTTCCGTGGTCTGGGTGTCCTCGATGGTGTCGTGCAGGATCGCGGCCCGGAGGACGTCGAGGTCCGTGACGCCGCCGGTCGTCGCCAGCAGGTGCGCGAGCGCAATCGGATGGTTGATGTAGGGCGATGCCTCCGCGTCCTTGCGGCGCTGGTTCCGGTGCCGATCCGCGGCAAACATCACGGCATCGAGCAGCGCGGCCGCGTCGCTGCGGCGGGGGTCGGGGTTCGCGGTCCTGGTTTGCATCGTCATGCGGCCTCCGTGTCGTCCCGGGGAATCCCGATGGCAACCTCCGCGGCGCCTCCGGATGGCGGGGGGCGCAACCACATCATCCTCGATATGGCGCTTCGGGAAAGAATCTTGCGGTTCGGTCGGTTCCGGATGTTTGGTGCCGGCGGATGTGACCGGCATGCACCATGGGGGGAATGGTGGCCAAGGGCGGAATCGAACCACCGACACAAGGATTTTCAGTCCTCTGCTCTACCGACTGAGCTACTTGGCCTTACCTGTACTGCTGCCGCTGCCAAAACGGATTTTGGCTCCGGCCGCGGCCGGAGTTCGCCGACCGCTTAACCTCGCTGCGCGAGGTTAGCCTCGCCGCAACCTGTCCTTCGGCCAGGTTGTCAGTCCTCTGCTCTACCGACTGAGCTACTTGGCCTTACCTGTACTGCCGCCGTCGCCGGGACGGACCTCGCGTTCGCCGGGTTCCGCCCGACGGGCAGCTGACGAACGAAGCGCGAGAGTATATCCCAGATGGAAAATCCGGGCATCGTTTCCGGCCACCCGATACAATCGGTCGGCATGAACCCCCCTACGGAACCCCCGGGTACCGGCGCCGTGTGCGCGCCGGATGTCGACGTCATCGTCATCGGGACGGGGTTGGCCGGTCTGACGACGGCGCTGGAGCTGGCCGACCACCGCCGCGTGCTGCTGCTCGACAAGCAGGACCTGGGAGCGGGGGCGAGCGACAAGGCGCAGGGAGGAATTGCCGCCTCGCTCGATCCGCAGGGCGTGGAGTCCCACGTTCGCGACACGCTGATTGCCGGCGCCGGGCTGTGCGACGAGGCGGCGACCCGCTTCATCCTGGAACGGGGCGGCCAGGCGGTGCAGTGGCTGATCGCGCAGGGGGTGCCGTTCACCACCGATCGCGCGCATGGCCACGAGTATCACCTGGGACGCGAGGGCGGGCATAGCTGCCGGCGCATTTTCCACGTTGCGGATTCGACCGGACATACCGTTCAGTCGACGCTTGTCGCGAAAGTGCGCGCTCACCCCAACATCCTCGTCTGGGAGCGGCAGATGGCGGTCGACCTGATCGTCCGCGAGGGCCGCTGCGTCGGCGTGTACGTGCAGGAGGTCCCCGCCGGGACGGTGCGCGCGCTGGCCGCCCGGTTCGTCGTGCTGGCCAACGGGGGGGCGGGCAAGGTCTACCTCTATACGACCAATCCGGATTGCGCGACCGGCGACGGCATTGCCATGGCCTGGCGCGCGGGTTGCCGGATCGCCAACATGGAGTTCATCCAGTTCCATCCGACCTGCCTCTATCACCCGTACGCCAAATCCTTCCTGATCAGCGAGGCGGTCCGCGGCGAGGGGGGCATCCTCCGGTTGCCGCCGTCGGCCGGCGAGGAGGCGGGGCGGCGTTTCATGCCGGACCATGATGCGAGGGCCGAGCTTGCGCCGCGGGACATCGTCGCGCGCAGCATCGACTACGAGATGAAGCGTCTGGGCATCGACTGCGTGCATCTGGACGTCACGCACCTGGGAGGGGAATTCCTCCAGGAACATTTCCCGATGATCCATGCCCGCTGCCTGGAACTGGGTATCGACATCGCCCGGCAACCGATCCCGGTCGTTCCGGCGGCGCACTACACCTGCGGGGGCGTGGTCACGGACGTCGCCGGCCACACCGACGTTCCCGGCCTCTACGCCGTGGGCGAGGTCGCCTGCACGGGGTTGCACGGCGCCAACCGCTTGGCGTCCAATTCCCTGCTCGAATGCGTCGTGGTCGGCCGCGCGCTTGCCGCCGACATCCTGACGCAGGCCCCGCCGGCGGTGGTCGCGGTGCCGGAATGGGACGATACGCGGGTGCGCGACAGCGACGAAGAGGTGGTGATCTCGCACAACTGGGACGAGTTGCGCCGCTGCATGTGGAACTACGTCGGGATCGTGCGCAGCACCAAGCGGCTCGAGCGCGCCCAGCGTCGCATCGGGATGCTGCGCGAGGAGATCCACGACTACTACGCCCAGTTCCATGTGACGCGGGACCTGCTCGAACTGCGCAATCTCGTCGACGTCGCCGCGCTCATCGTCGCGAGCGCGCTGGCCCGGCGGGAGAGCCGGGGCTTGCATTATTCGCGGGATTTTCCGCAGGCGGCGGGGAACCCGGCGCCGACCGTCCTCGCCCCCCGCGCGTCGCGGCGGGGACCCGCCTCCCCG
>JAJYAR010000207.1 GCA_021779435.1 bacterium | reverse complement strand
TTTGCCAAGTATGTTTCGATCAACGCCTTCACGGAGACGGTGCTGCGTACTCCGGAGCGGGGCGAGGTGATCCGGTGGCCGATGCGGCTCGGTCTACGGCCGGTGCTGTGACGATGGACGGGCACGAGACCACCAGCGCAGCGTGCCCGGGGGCGGATCAGCCCTTGGCACGCCTTGCTGCGGCACCGCACGCTTTTGGCTTCTACGCCGCAATGCGCCTTCTTGAAGCGATCTTCCGCGACCGCCCGCGCTTTGGTCAGGGCGCGCGTCCCGCACTCGATGCGGTGCGCTTTTCGCAGGAACCCTCGGTGGAGTTCGCGCCGGCGACGCTGGCCGATTTCATTCCAGCCGAAGCGGACGCGCCCGCGCGGCTTGCGGTGCATTTCCTTGGCCTGTTCGGGCCGGACGGCCCTTTGCCGCTTCATCTCACGGAATATGCGCGCAATCGGCGGCGCAACCACCACGACCCGACCTTTCAGCGATTTGCCGACATCTTCCACCACCGCGCGCTCTCTCTGTTCTACCGTGCCTGGGCGAACGCACGTCCGACGGTCAGCTTCGACCGTCCCGAACAGGACCGATTCGCCCTCTATGTCGGCGCGCTGATTGGCATCGGCATGGACTCGCTGCGCGAGCGCGATGCCATGCCGGACCTGACGAAGCTCCACTTCGCCGGCCATCTCGCCAACCAGACCCGCCACGCGGAGGGACTCGCATCGATACTCTCGGCGTTCTTCGCCATGCCGGTTCATATTGAATGCTTCGTCGGCGCGTGGCTGTCCCTTGCCCCGAGCGACCGGACACGACTCGGATCAGCGGCAGAAAACGGCGCGCTCGGACGCTCCACGCTCGTCGGCGGACGGGTGTGGACCCGCCAGCACAAGTTTCGCGTCGTGTTCGGGCCATTGTCGCTCAAGGAGTACGAGCGCCTGTTGCCTGGAGGGGAGAGCCTGCACCGCCTGATCCCCATCGTGCGCAACTATGCCGGCGATACGCTGATCTGGGACGTCAATCTGATCCTCCGGAGCGAGGAAGTTCCGCCGACCCGGCTTGGCCGCGCTGGGCGGCTGGGATGGACCAGCTGGTTGATGCCCCGACGCGGCCACAGCGATGCCGCGGACCTTTTTCTCGACGTGAGCGCCGACAGCCTGGCGCATCGGATCGACGCCACCATGCCACACACCCCGCGAGCGGCTCCCCGCGAGCCGGTTGCGCAAGCGGAGCCACTCGCATGACCGAAATCAGCCGTGCCGCCCTGTTCGGCAAGCTCAACCCGGTGGGCTATCGCGCCATCGAGGGCGCCACCGTATTCTGCAAACTGCGCGGCAACCCCTACGTTGAACTCGTGCACTGGCTCCACCAGATCCTGCTCGTGCAGGACTCTGATCTGCACCGCATCCTACGCCATTTCGAACTCGACGACGCCCGCGTGGCCGCTGACATCACCGCCGCGCTGGACCGGCTGCCGCGCGGCGCCACTTCCATCTCTGATCTCTCGCCACAAGTCGAGGAGGCGGTCGAACGCGGCTGGGTCTTTGCAACCTTGATGTTCGGCGAGGCCCAGGTGCGCACGGGCCACCTGTTGCTCGGCTGCCTGCGCACCTCGACGCTGCGCAACGCGCTCCTCGCCATCAGCCGGCAATTCGATCGGGTGAAGGCAGAGGCGCTCGCTGACGATTTTTCCACGCTGCTCGCGGGATCGCCGGAAGCGATGCTGACGGCTGCAGACGGCACTCGCGTCGGTGCCCACGGGGGCGCTCCCGGCGAGGCAAGCGCGGCAATCGCTCCGGCCGCGATGGGCAAGCAGGAGGCGCTCGCACAGTTTTCCATCGACCTCACCGAACGCGCACGCAAGGGCGAGATCGATCCGATCGTCGGCCGCGACAGCGAGATCCGTCAGGTGGTCGACGTGCTGATGCGCCGGCGCCAGAACAACCCGATCCTGACCGGCGAAGCCGGCGTCGGCAAGACCGCGGTCGTTGAGGGATTCGCGCTGCGCATCGTGGGCGGCGACGTCCCTCCGATGCTGAAGGACGTCAGCCTGCGGGTCCTCGATGTCGGCCTCCTGCAGGCGGGCGCAAGCATGAAGGGCGAATTCGAGAACCGGCTGCGCCAAGTCATCGAGGAGGTGCAGTCATCGCCCAAGCCGATCATTCTATTCATCGACGAGGCGCACACGCTGATCGGGGCCGGCGGGGCGGCCGGCACAGGTGATGCCGCGAACCTGCTCAAGCCGGCGTTGGCACGCGGCACGTTGCGCACCATCGCCGCCACGACATGGGCGGAATACAAGAAGTATTTCGAGAAGGACCCGGCGCTCACGCGGCGCTTTCAGGTAGTGCAGGTGGATGAGCCAGGTGAAGAAAAGGCGATTCTCATGATGCGCGGCATCGCCTCGCCGCTCGAGAAGCATCACCGCGTCCAGATTCTCGACGAAGCGATCGAGGCGGCGGTGCGGCTGTCGCATCGCTACATCCCGGCGCGGCAGCTGCCGGATAAGTCCGTCAGTCTTCTCGACACGGCGGCCGCCCGCGTTGCCGTCAGCCAGCATGCCGTGCCGGCGGCTGTCGATGATTGCCGGCGGCGTATCCAGGCGCTCGAGACCGAACTCGAGATCATCGCCCGCGAGCAGGCGATCGGCATCGACGCCACCGGGCGTGCGGACTCGGCCACAAGCGCTCTCGCCACCGAGCGGACCCGCCTCGCGGGCCTGGAGCAGCGTTGGAACGCAGAGAAAGATCTGGTGGACCGGGTGCTCGCTTTGCGCGGATCTCTGCGCGAGACCGCCGGCGCGGTGGAAGGCGCAGCTGCGGACCGCGATGGGCAGCTCGCCGAACTGAAGGCGCTGCAGGCTGAGCTCGCAGCGCATCAGGGCGAGGCACCGCTGATCCTACCGAGCGTGGATGCGCAAGCGGTGGCTGCCGTGGTTGGCGACTGGACCGGCATTCCTGTCGGGCGGATGGTGAAGAACGAGGTGCAGGCCGTGCTCAACCTGGGCGAGACGCTTGCCCGGCGCGTGATCGGCCAGGACCATGCGCTGGGCATGATCGCGCGCCGGGTACAGACGGCGCGCGCCGGGCTCGACAATCCATCCAAGCCCATCGGCGTTTTCATGCTCTGCGGTCCGTCCGGGGTCGGCAAGACGGAGACCGCGCTGGCCCTGGCGGAATCGCTCTATGGCGGCGAGCAGAATCTGATCACCATCAACATGAGCGAGTTCCAGGAAGCCCACACGGTCTCGACACTGAAGGGCGCGCCGCCGGGCTATATCGGCTATGGCGAAGGCGGCGTGCTGACCGAGGCGGTGCGGCGCAAGCCCTACTCCGTCGTGCTGCTGGACGAGGTCGAAAAGGCCCACCCCGACGTGCACGAGATTTTCTTCCAGGTGTTCGACAAGGGCGTGATGGAAGACGGCGAAGGGCGTGTGATCGATTTCAAGAACACGCTGATTCTGCTGACCTCGAATGTCGGCACCGATCTGATCATGTCGATGTGCGCGGATCCGGAACTGATCCCCGAGCCGGAGGAGATCGCCAAGGCGCTGCGCCCGCCGTTGCTCAAGGTCTTTCCCCCGGCGCTGCTCGGGCGGCTGATCGTGATTCCCTATTATCCGCTGAGCGACGCGGTCATGGCCGACATCATCCGACTGCAGCTCGGCCGAATCACCAGCCGGATCGCCGAGCATCACAAGGTGCCATTCAGCTACGATGAAAACGTGGTGAACCTCATCGCCAGCCGCTGCACCGAGCCCGAAAGCGGCGGCCGAATGATCGACGCGATCCTGACCAACACGATGCTGCCGGCGATCAGCGGCGCGTTCCTCACGCGTATGCTGGAGGGCAGTCCGATCGCAGGCGTGCGGGTCGGCGTCAGCGACGGCGAGTTCACTTATGCGTTCGATTGACGTAGACCGCCTTCTGACGTGATCGATCCGTCAGGTCGGACGGTCGTGCGTGCGAGCCTCAGGGGAGCAGGGCGACAGATCGCGGATCTGCCCGAGCCGGAACGGTCAAATCGGACCGCAGGTCAGTCCGGGGCAAGGCGGCTCCCGCCGCTGCCTCAGGCCCCGCCGCGAGCGGCATTCCTGATGACGCCGATGCCGTGGCGGGCGAATGCCAGCGACAGTTCGCCCACCGCCGCAGCATTGGACGCCGCCGCGGTTCCAGCCCGCGCCCGTGCCGCGATGCCCTCGAAAATCACCGCGAATCGAAACAGCGCGAAGGCGACGTGGAATGGCTGCAGGCGCTCGCCTCCGCCGGTACGCCGGGCGCGGTAATACCAATCGAGGTAGGTGTTCTCGGCAGGAATCGACAGCGACGCGAGATCGAGCCCGAGCAGGCCGCCATACTCCTCCGGCCGACTGTGCCAGGCGAGGGCGCTGAAGGCGAGGTCCGCGAGCGGGTGCCCCAGGGTGGAAAGCTCCCAGTCGAGCACCGCCACGAGGCGCGGCGCGGTGGGGTGGAACATGAGATTGCCCATCCGATAATCGCCATGGCAGAGCACCGTCTCCTCGCCGGCGGGGATGTGTTCCGGCAGCCAGGCGGCCAACTCGGCGAGATCGGGAATGTCGCGGAAGCGGGCGGCATCCCATTGCTTCGTCCAGCGCCCGATCTGGCGCGCGAAGTAATTGCCTGGACGGCCGAAATCCTCCAGCCCCGCGGCGCGCCAGTCGATGTCGTGCAGGGCCGCGAGGGTTTCGGCCATGGTCCGCAGCATCGGCGCGCGCTCGTCCGGCGCCGCGGCGGCCAGCGCGGTATCGTGGAACACGCGCCCTTCCAGCCGCTCCATGACATAGAACGCGGTGCCGACCACATCTGGCGCGGCATGGAACAGAAGCACCGTTGGCACCGGGACCGCGGAGCCGGCGAGCGCGCTGAGTACACGAAATTCGCGGTCGACCGCATGCGCTGAGGGCAGCAGCGTGCCAGCCGGACGCTTGCGCAGAACCAGTCGCCGCTGCGGATAGGTGACGAAAAAGGTCGGGTTGGACTGCCCGCCGCCGACGCGTCCGAGCGTCATCGGCCCGGCAAGGCCAAGCGCATCGCGCAGGAAGGCGTCCAGCCGCGCTGGGTCGAACTCGCCGGCGGCCGCGCCGGCCGCATCGCCTTCCGCCGCATCGCCTTCCGCCATGAAGCTCCTCCCAGTTGCCATTGCCGGTGCCCTGCGTGGACAAGCCGTCGCTTCCGCTGATAGATGCGCAGGTCACACCCTATCAAGCCCCGCGGGCAGGCCAAGCATGCAGGTTCCCTCCGCTGCAATCCTCTGCGTCGGCGACGTGATGCTCGATCGCTACCATTATGGCGAGGTCGAGCGCATTTCGCCGGAGGCACCGGTGCCGGTTCTGCGGCTGCGGAGCACGCGCACCATGCTCGGCGGCGCCGGCAACGTCGCCCATAACATCGCCGCACTTGGCGGGCGGGCGCGGCTCGTGGGGCTGATCGGCAATGACGAAACTGGCCGGCTGTTCGCCGAGCGGATCGCGGCCATCAGCGGCATCGAGCCTGGCCTGGTCACGAGCCGGCAGCGCCCAACGATCTGCAAAACCCGCTT
>JAJYAR010000206.1 GCA_021779435.1 bacterium | reverse complement strand
AGGAAAATTCGCCGGTGCGGCTCCGGATCGAGATAGGTCAAAAACGTATCGGCGTTCTTCAGCAGCGGGTTGTGGCTCGACGCCAACTCATGCAGCGGCGGATACGCCACCGTGAAATCCCCGTTTCCCATCGAGCTGTGAATCGCCGTGATCGCGTGGCACGACGTGCAGCCCAACCCGTTCTGCGCTTCCGGCGTGTCGATCTGCTCCTTGATTGGCCGGTCGAACCGCCCGTTGAAGAACACCGCATGATCGTGGCAGCCCGCGCAAAGCTTACTACCCTCGGTGCCGCTGATGTCCTGCATGTTCTCAATCGCCTTCCGGTAAAACTGGTTGTTGAACGATGCGAAGTGATGCATGGAACTTTGCCACTGCTCGTACACGTCCTTGTGACAGTCCCCGCAGCGTTTGGAATCCATGAAAAACGTCGACGGGATGATTCCGCCCACGTTCGTCGTCGCCGAAGACGGGAAGAACGGACTCTTCGCGCCGTCGCCCTCGTCGTTGTAGTTCAACGGCGCAGTCAGCGGATTCTTCACCACCGCCGCTTCGAGATCCGCGCGATGCTGCTGCCACCGCGCCGCCGCCGGCACGATCACCGCCACCGCCGTCAACCCGGCCAGCCATTGCCTGAACCTCGGCGACGCCCAATCGGCCCGCCACGCGGCAACCATCAGCGCCGCCAGCCCCAGATACGCCATCGCGATGTGGGACCACAGCGCCCAGTTATGATCCCGCGTCGCCCCCGCGACCGCCAGATACAGCCCGAACCCCGCCGCGAACAGCCCGAACCCAACCGCCACCGGAATCCTTTGCCGCAACTCGGCGTCCCGCGGCAGCAGATGAATCAGTCCCGCCGCCAGCGACACGCCGAGCAACAGATGCAGCACCACGTTGGCCATGTAAATCACGGTCGGAGTGGGAAACGCCGCTACATAGGCTGTGTTGGCGACCAGCAGGAATAATACGACGGCGAGCGCCCGCCGCAGGCTCATCGCAGACTCCCCTGCACCGGCCGCTCCGCCGCCTCGTCCAACCCTTCATCGAGCGGACGCTGCAGCCGCAGAGCCGGACGGATGTTGTACTCCTTCCGGTACGCCCGATGCGCGGCGTCATCGGGATAATGCTCACTCCCCGGATACGGATACCGGCTCATCGCGTGGAACGGCAGCGGCTCCACGCTCTGCGAATGCGCCGTGTTGGCGTCCCGGTCCTTCGCCCATCCGTCCACCTTCAGCACGAAGTCCCGCTTCCAACCCTTCGGCAGCGGCGGCAGCACGCTCGCGCGAAAGCCCACCCGCAACTCGTCGCCGGAGCCCATGATGACGAACATATCGTCCGGCTCCTTTACCAGCGGCGTCACATCGCCGTAGCGAGTGTACAGGCCCGGCGTCGGGTTCCAAAACGAGATCGTCCGGGTGACATCGTGATAAAACGTCTCCGGCTGGCGCCGGCCGGAGTCGATCTTCGACTCCGAGAACCCGCGGAAGGCGACCTCGGCCTTCTCCACCGGCACGGTCGTCTGGCGCACCACCGGCGCCGACGCGCCGTCGCTTAAGTAAATCTCGTCCCAGTAAACGCACATGTTGGTGACGATTCTCACTTCGCGAGACGCCGACAGGAACTTGCCCGTCAGGTCCACCGCCATCCGTTTCGGCTTGCCCGAAGGCATGCCCATGTCGGCGATCACCGTCTTCCAGTTGCCGCTCGCGTCTTTCACCTGCAGGTACGGCGGTGTCAGCCCGCCCTTGCCTTCCTGCGCCTGGGCGAGGAACGTGCTCCCGTCGGCCCAGTCGACCCAGCCTTCCAAAACCAAAACACTGCGGTTTTGTTTTGCCGCGTCTTTGCCAAAATCGAGCGTCAGCGTGTGCATGTCCGCCACGCCGATCAGGTTGTGCCGGAAGCCCGTCGGATAAGTTTTATCCACGCGCTTTAACTCGGACCGCGCGTCGCGGCCGTCGTTGTCGGCCGCCTTCACCGGATCGATCCGCTTCGTCACTCCGTACAGCCGGTACTCGGGAAACGGCGGCGACTTCCACTTCTCGTTGGTGACGATCTCTTCGTCCGCCGGATGATCCACCGCGATCAGTTTCACCTGGTCGAGGTACGATACTTCGCTCAACTCTTCCGAGATGTGAATGCGATAAAGCCCATTCTCCGGCGTCAACTGCGCACCGGGAATCTGGACATACTCGCGATGGTCGGTCGGGAAAAATTGATCTTCGCCCGACATCGCCCCCAGCGGCGCGACGCCGAGGACATCGGTCACAAACTGGAACTTCTTCCCATTCCACGACCAGATCAGCGGGCACGACCCCGAAAGCCGCTGCGCTTCCTTATAGCTGTACGCCTTGTCCGCGGCCTGCTGCGTCTCGTTCTGTATCAGCCCATTCGGCCAGGTGATGCGCACCGCGTCCGCGCTTGTGTGTGCGTGCAGGTCGAAGGTCAGCGGCACGCCTTCGTAGACCTTCTTCGTGTACCAGCGCCCGGCGCGCACTTCCACTTCCGCTTCGTAGCCGAGCTTGATGTTCTTGATGCCCATCAACCGGACCGTGATCCACCGCGTCTTCGGTTCGGTGGTGTTCATCCGCACAACCACAGAGCCATCGGGTTTCACCATACCGATATCGATCCGGCCGTCGCCGTCGAAGTCCGCCGCCACTTCCGGCGCTCCCTCGCCCGCCGCTGCTTCGAGCTTTCCCTCGTGGTTGATCTGCAGTCCGCCGGTCGATTCAAGATCCAGCCAGCCGTCGTGATTGGCGTCGACCGCCCGAAGCCCGCGCGCGCCGGCCTTCAGCGTCGCCAAAGGCTGCGCCGCGTAATTCCCGGCGAGGTCGTCGAGGTACAGCGTCCCTTCGTGCGCTGCGTCCGACACAATCAAATCGTGCGCCTTGCTGTCGCGGAGAATCCGGAACGTCGTCGCGTCGATCGCATGGCCTTTCACGAAGGGAAACAGTTCCGTGTGGTCCTCGAATCCCGCCGCGCCCTGGTTGCGCATCAGCGCGGAGGACTCTCCGAGCAGAACAAGGTCCAGATCGTAGTCGTGGTCGAAATCGAGCCAGACGGCCTTCTCGAACCGACGCGCCGGCAGCTTCGCGTCCACCAGCTCGAACTTTCCTTTCACGTTGTGAAACAGCAGCGCACGCGATTTAGTAAGTACGCATAAGTCGGCCAGCCCGTCGTTGTCGTAATCGCCCGGCGCGGCCGACACAACGTCGGTCAACGACTCGAGGCCGGTATCCTTGACTAACTCAGTCCCGCGGCGATAAATAGACAACTTACCCCCAGCCCAAGCGACCAAGTCGGCATGCCCGGTCCCATCCAAATCGATCAGCGCCACGCCGGCATCGCCGCCCTTGGCCACCACCGTGTCCTGGTAGGTCTGCGGCCTTGCCGGCGGCTCCGGAGCCGCGTCGATCGGGTCGTAGATTTCCGAGTAGTCGTTCGCCTCCATGTCCTCGGGAATCGCCGCCCCCTCCTGCGACTTCTTAATCCGCTGGAACGTCGCCAACTCCGCCATCGACTTCTCGCGCTCACCCGCCTGCCGGTAGAGGTTATAAAGCTGGAAATGCGGCGCCGCCAGGTTCGGGTTCAGTTTCTCGGCCAACTCCAACTGCTGCCGCGCCAAGTCCGCCTTGCCCGCCTGCCGGTACAGCACGCCGAGGTTGTAATGCGAAATCGGGTCGTCCGGGACCAATTTCACCATCTGCTCGAACTGCTGGATCGCGCCCACCGTGTCGCCGTTCTTGCGATAAACGATGCCCAGGTTGAACCAGGTGTGCGGCAGTTTCGGGTCTTCCTGCTGCACCTTTTTCAGGACCGCGATCGCCTCGTTCGTCTTGCCCGCGTTCAGCAGGGCGAGGCCGTAGTTCAACTGCTCGCGCGGCGAGTTCGGGCGCAGGGCCCGCGCCTTTTCAAACTCGCCGACGGCCTGGACCTGCGTGGTCGGATTCTCGAAAAACGCCTTGCCGAGGTTCCGGTACTGCCACAGCAGGTCGTCATTATTGGAAGGCTGCGTCTGCGCGAGGCAGAGCGCGAAAAGGAAAGCGATTGCAAAAGGACGGATCACGAGACTTCTCCCGAGTTTAGTGCGCAAGTCCATATCAAATCAGTAATATCTTTGTACTACCACCGCCCCGCCCCTCGCCCGGGAGGCAAAACGCCTTTACAAATCTTGAACTTCCAAGGCTTTCTCCGCGTGGTAGGGTGAAGTTGTGCGGCTCCTCGTGGTCGACGACGACGTCGAATTGTGTTCTCTGCTCGGAGAGTTCCTAGAGCGGGAGGGCTATGCGGTTCACTGCGAGAACGACGGGCCATCGGGGGTCGACCAGGCGCTGAACGGCGGCTACGACATGGTGGTGCTCGACGTCATGCTGCCAAAACTGGACGGCTTTGAGATCCTGAAACGTGTCCGCAGCCGCAGTTCGGTTCCGGTGCTGATGCTGACGGCCCGGGGCGAGGACGTGGATCGTATCGTCGGTCTCGAACTCGGCGCGGACGATTATCTGCCCAAGCCCTTCAACCCGCGCGAACTTTCCGCCCGGATCCGGGCCATTCTGCGCCGCTCGGACGCCCAGTCCACTTCGGGCCGCGTTGAGATCAACGGCGTCGTGCTCGACCCGGCAAGCCGCAAGGTAACCCGCGACGACACCCCGATCGACCTGACCACGCTCGAGTTTTCGATCCTCGAGATGCTCATGCGCGCGGCCGGCCGCGTGGTGAGCCGCGACGCGCTGATGGAAGGCCTGTACAACCGCAAGGCCACGCCGTTTGACCGTTCGATCGACATGCACGTTTCTCATCTGCGGCGGAAGCTCGAAGGTTCGCAGACGCTGATCAAGACCATCCGCGGCGTCGGCTACCAGTTCTGCCGCACGCCCGAGGAGGCCTGAGCGCTGTGCGTTCGCTGTTCACCAAGATTCTGCTGTGGTTCGTGGCCACAACGTTTTTGACCAGCCTTGGCGTGGCCATCACCTCGGCCATTGTCTTCGAAAACGCCGAACCGCGCCGTCCTCCTTTCCCGTTCTTTATGACCCGCCAGCTTAACGAAGCGCGCGCCGCGTATGAAACCGGCGGCGCGGCCGCGCTCGGCGCCACGCTGCAGCGCCTGCGCCACATGGACCGCTCGGACGTGTACTTCACCGACGCAAGCGGCCGCGATCTTTTGACCGGCGCCGATCGCGCGTCGCTGCTGCCCGGCACGCGCCGGTTTCTGCTGAGCATCTTCCGGAGGCGTCCGCTGGCTCATCCCTCCGACGACGGCAAGTATTTCCTGATCCTGGCCGGCCCGCGGCGGCCCGGCGTGTTCTGGTTTCTGCGCACCCAGCATTTGTGGGTGCTTGGCCTGGCGGTGCTGTTGTGCTACGCGTTGGCGTATCATCTTTCCTCGCCTGTCCGCCAACTGCAGCGCGCCGTGGACCGGTTCGGCCGCGGCGACTTTTCCGCTCGCGCCGGTTCGACCCGCGGCGACGAACTCGGCCAACTCGCCCGCACCTTCGACCAGATGGCGGACCGCATCGAGGGCCTGCTCACCAGCGAACGCCGCCTGCTGCTCGACATCTCGCACGAGTTG
>JAJYAR010000205.1 GCA_021779435.1 bacterium | reverse complement strand
CCGCCGTAAATCGGCGATTTGCCGATGCGCCGGCGCGTTTGACCGAGCAGCACCTTCATGTCCTCGGTCGCCGCGGTGGCGTCGTGGCACTGAAATTGCACGGACTGCCCGGCGCGCGGCCGGGCGCCCACCGCCAGCACGCCGGACTTCGGATCGCCGCCCAGCAGGTTGCGGATGAGAAAATCACCGCGCTGAAAATCCTCCTTGTATTCGTTGATGACCAGGCCGACGAACAGGTTGCCCTGGGCGCGTTTCTGCTGTTCTTCCGGGAGCGAATTGAACGTCTCCACGAGGACCTGATACGCGGGGCGGTTGCCGATTTCCTGAATCAAATTGCCCTCCGCCTTGGTGATCGTCCACACGTCACCGATCGGCGTGCAGCCTTGGGAGATGACGCCTTCCAGCCGCACGTCGCCGCCGAAGGAGATGGCCACGCCGCCGTCCTCGAACACGTCGCCGTTCAGGTAAACCTGGGTGCGTTGCTCGGACATGTCGCCGCTGGCCAGGCCGCCGAGCGTGGGCACGGCCGGATACGCCTCGTTCCAGCCTGCCAGCCACGACTCGCTGTCGAGGTGGAACGGATCCGCCAGCGCGAGCCAGCCGTTGGTCTGCTCCACGCCCACGCCGGTTTCCAGGTGCCAGTAACCGGGGCCGTTGGCTTCCTCCACCTGCGACTGCGTGAAGCGGGTGGCCGTCAGGCGCGCGCCCGGCAGATGGTAAAGCCCCACCACGAGGCCCTGGTCATTCTCCAGTTCCTCCTCGCCGGCCACCAGGCTCGTGCTGGAACAGCCCGCCAGCAACGGAATCCGGGCGTGGACGCGGAGGATTTCCAGCACCTGGCTCGCGTGCGCGAACAACGCCGGCGTCAGAAACACCAGGCCGAACGTGACCGGCCGGCTCAGCCGGACGCGCAATTCCTCGGCCCAGTTCTGCAAACCCCGCTCGTCGAACCCGCCACTCCAGTGGGCGGCGACGGAGAATTCGTTGGACTCAATCTGCATGGCGACAGGCTAGAGCGTGCTCCGGCAAATGTAAATGGAACTGCGCCCGGCACAAACGGCAGTTGACGCCCGCATCCGGTCCATCAAAATCCCACCTTTGCCGGCTACATGAAGAAACGAACAATTCTGGTGATTCTGTCGAATCGGTTGGACCCGCGCCAAACGGCGCGCTTCTGGGAGGTGGATTGCGACGATCAGGGCAACATCTTGAAGGAACGAAAACTTCGCGCCCGGCCGCGCCAGCCGCGTTACGACGAAGTCTGGGAAAACGACGACGGCAAGACCGCCATGTCGTCCTGCAACCGGTTCAAGCGCCGCTACCGGCACCCGCTGCAAAAACCGGCGAGCTGACGCGCGGGCACAGGGAGGATTCCTGGCGGGGCCGGATTCCCCGGCCGTGTTTTGTGGCGGGGTGGAGGGGAAGCGCGCGTCCCGCGTGCCACGGCGGCGATACGCCATCCGCACCGGGCGGAGTGAACCTCGTCATTGCGGTCGTTCCTTGCGTGGTGGCGCCGTCACGAAATCGGTCGGAACCGTTCGCAGCAGCACGGCGATCGTGTCATGATCGCCGGTGGAGATTTTGCCGTCGCCGATCACGGCATTGCTGAGGCAGGAGAATGCCGCGACTTTGTAGCTCGTCATCAGATCGAGTCGCTGGACCAACGTGTCGCGCGCCCGGTTGAACGACACGTAGCGATGTTTGACCTTTTGCAGCGGCTCGATTCGTTCCCGGCTGACCGCCCCGATAAAGAGCCATCCGCCCTGGAAGGGATGCGGTCCAAAGAGGCGGCCGTGATTGTTGCCGAATTCGAATGGCTTGTCGGAAAAGGCGACCTTGCCCCCTTCCGGGATTTGCGGATAGAGGCGGCCCGCGATGTAGCCCTGGTAGCCTGCGGAATGGCCTTCGCGAACGAGGAAGCCCACTTCCTTGAAGTTGTGAAACAGCCGTTCCCTGGCCTGGGCCGCGGAGTCCGCCAGATCGTCCACGATGATCAGGTTGATGGGTTCGCGCAGGTTGCGTCCCTGATACCGCTCACCGAGCCATTGCGCCGGCTGTTTCCGGGCATCGAACATCCACTTCCCCATTTCCGGCAGGCCCGCCGGGGCGACGATGTCCGCCGGGGCGGGCCGCCACGGGATGCGGTTGGTTGACTCGTTCGATTCCTCCGCGCGGGCGCAGGTGCCCAGGATCGCCAGGCAAAGGAGCACGTTTCGATTCATCCCGGTCACCAAGGTTATCGCCGTCGGGTGCTTGGCCAGACGTTTGAGATGGCCGGGCCATCCGAATACAGGTGATCCGGCGGCGCGGCGGACGCGGCGGATTCCTGGTTGCGGCCGACGATCCGTAACGTCGGCGGCGGCCGGTGTCCACGGCGTGACGTCCGCCGGTTCGTTGACTTGGCAGTTCGTTGATCTCGTGGCTGTGCCCATGAACCTTGTCTGTGGTTGTCCGCCACACCGGGCGGAAATTCACCCTCAACGACGTGTCGGGAGAGTGTCCACGTTTGTGCATGGCGCACTCTTCTGTATCGCCATCGCCGGGTCAAGCTCGTTGCGGCAGGCGCGGTTCCACGGTCCAAGGGGTGCAACCTTGACACACCGCCGGAGCGCCGGCTTCCAGCCGGTTTGGGACGGGGTCGCGAACGGCATGTTCCTGATGAACCAGGCCCGTCCGCAAGCCGGCCGCCGGCCGGCGCTCCGTTTTCCGGCATGGCGTGGCGGCAGTGCCAAGGTGCGCCCGGTTCAACGTTTGTTCGATCCCATCGTCGTCGGCTGGCGCAGTGGGCAGGCGGCCCCGGCGAACGGACGCGTTACGGACGCAGAAAGGCGGATCAAACTTCATCGCCGGGTCGCGGAGCCGCGGCGAGGGCGGGGTTGGAGGAATGCGGACATCCCAGCGATAACGGCCGGGGTCCACCGCGCTTGCTTTTCCGCGGTCGTGACGGAGCTTGGAGCCGTTTGACCGTTATGCGCTCACTCGTGAATGTTCCGCCGCTGCCGGGCACGCGTCTGGTCGTGTTCCTCCTGGCGTTTTCCTCCTTTGCCTGCCTGCTCGGCCAGTTTTACGGGCTGTGGACCATGCGGATGTTTGGCATGTGCGGGCTGCCGCCGGCCACCGCGCTGCTCGTCTTCCTGGCGTGGCGGCACCGCCACGACGCGCCCGGCCTGAACAACCCGCACACCTGGATCGTGCAGGGCGCGACGGGCGGCGTGCTGGCGGCCTTTGCCTACGACTTGTATCGGCTGCCCTACGTGCTGCACGGCGAACCGCTCTTCAAGATGTTTCCGCGCTTCGGCGAACTCCTGCTTGGCGCCACGCAACCGCGCTGGCTGGTGCATTCGGTGGGCTGGACGTATCACTTCTCGAACGGCGCGGCGCTGGGCATCATGTTTCTCGCCGGCGTGAGCGTCTTCCGGCGGCCGTGGTTGTTCTGGGGACCGGTGCTGTGGGCCTTGTTCATCGAAGGCATGTTGCTGCTCACGCCCTACGCTGCGTTCTTCGGTCTGGCGCTCAACGGACGCTTCGTGTTTCTGACCGCGAGCGCGCATCTGATATTCGGCCTTACACTGGGCGGTTTCTGCCGGTGGCGGCTGGCGCGGTGACGCCGGCAACAACGTCGCTGCCGGGGGGGCGCATGGCGGGGCGCGCACGGCCGTCGGGTTGACCCGCGGGCGGTTTTCGCGCACGCTCGCGGCATGGCGAACACCTTCGGTCATTTGTTCCGCGTCACCACCTGGGGCGAGTCCCACGGCGGCGGCGTGGGCGTGGTGGTGGACGGCTGCCCGCCCCGGCTCGCGTTGACCGAGGCGGACATCCAGCCCGATCTTGACCGCCGCCGGCCCGGCCAGTCGCGCATCGTCACGCCGCGGCAGGAGGCGGATTGCGTGGAAATCCTTTCCGGCACGTTCGAGGGCCGGACGCTCGGCACGCCGATTTGCCTTTGGGTGCGCAACCAGGACGCCCGGCCGGAGGCATATTCCGAAATGGCCACCAAGTTCCGGCCGTCGCACGCGGATTACACCTATCAGGCCAAATTCGGCATCCGCGCCTGGCCGGGCGGTGGCCGCACCAGCGCGCGGGAAACCATCGGCCGCGTGGCCGCCGGCGCCATCGCGAAAAAACTGCTGCGCGAGCGGTGTGGCGTCGAGGTGCTGGGCTACGTCACGCAGGTGCAACGGATCGTTGCGGCTGTGGACCCGGAAATCGTCACGGCTGCGGCCGTCGAGTCGAACATCGTTCGCTGTCCCGACGCCGCCGTGGCGGCGAAAATGATCCGGCTCATCGAACGGACGCGCAAGGCGGGCGACACCGTGGGTGGCATCGTCGGCGGCGTGGCACGCGGTGTGCCGCCCGGCTGGGGCGAACCGGTGTTCGACCGGCTGGAGGCGGACCTGGCGAAGGCGATGCTGAGCCTGCCGGCGTCGAAGGGCTTTGACATAGGCTCCGGTTTTGGCGGCGTGACGATGACCGGCCGCGAACACAACGACGCGTTTCGGATGCGCGGCGGCCGGGTGCGGACGACGACCAACCGCTCCGGCGGCATCCAGGGCGGCATCTCGAACGGCGAGACGATCTATTTCCGCGTCGCGTTCAAACCGGTGGCCACGGTGATGCACGAGCAGGCCACGGTGGACGTGCAGCTCCACAACACGACGTTGAAGGGCCGCGGCCGGCACGATCCCTGCGTGCTGCCGCGCGCGGTGCCGATGGTCGAGGCGATGACCGCGCTGGTGCTGGCGGACCACGCCTTGCGACACAAGGCGCAGTGTGAGTAAGCACGCCGGGCGTCACACGCCCAGCCACCACTTGAGCAGCCGGTCGCCGGCGAAAATCCAGATCGTCGCCGCCACGGCGATGTAAGGACCATAGGGAATCGGCCGCGAGCGTTCCTGCCGGTGGAGCGCGATGAGCGTGACGCCGACCACCGAGCCGAGCAGCGCGCTGGCGAAGAGGGTGAACAACACGCCCGTCCAGCCCAGGAACGCGCCGATGGCCGCCATGAACTTCACGTCGCCCAGGCCCATCGCCTCGCGCGGCACGACGATCCGGTCGGTGACCGCTTCAAAGCCCGGCACCGATTCGGTGGGGAATTCCTCCTCGCCGATGCGCAGCGTGGTTTGTGTGAGCCGCACCGGCACGTTCCAATAGCAGCGGTCCACCAGCTCCACCTGCGCGGCATCGAGCTGGATGGCGTCGGCCGGCCGGTAGAAGAGTTCGCCGTAGGGGATTTCATGGTCCGGCAGCACCAGCGCGGCTTCCGTGAAGATGACGCGCGATCCAGGCGCGAGCTGCAGGCGTTGTTTGCCCAGGAGCCATTTGCCCAGACGCAGGACGGCGTAGATCACGCCCGCGCCAAAACCTGCACCGAGGAAACACCGTTGCAGCGCCACCGTGGGCGCGTCCGTCCGGTGCAACGCCGGCACGAGGAACGAGCCGACGAAGCCGACGCCGACGCCGCCCAGCGTGATCGCGTCCGGAATGATGAAGTGTTCGAAGTCAATGAACGTGGCCACGACAAGGCCCGCCAGCAGCACGCAATAAACCAACGCCAGCGCCCAGGATTGCACGCCGAACGCCAGCCAGCAGCCCAG
>JAJYAR010000204.1 GCA_021779435.1 bacterium | reverse complement strand
CCTTGGGGCACGATGGCCACGCCGTGGTGCGCGCAGGCTTGTACGATGCGCGCCGTCTCGTCGGTCGAGGCCGGCTGCGCCACGGCGATGGCCGAGCCGGTGTAGCGGCGCCGCCAGTCGGTGCAGAACGGTGCGACGTCCGGTGCGTCGGTAAGGACGGCCTGCGCGCCGGCGGCGGCGCGCAGTGCGTCCAGGAAGGCGGTCTCGTCGTGGCTCACAGGCAGTCCTTCCCCCGTACGCAGCGGATTCCCGCATCCTGCAGAAGTTGCGCGAAGCGGTCGCCGGCAAGAATCGCATATTCCATCACCCGCGCTGCGGCGATCGGATCGCCGCTTTCGGCGGCACGGGAGGGATGGCACATCAGGACGTTTCCGTCCGCGCCGGCGGCGATCCATCGCGCCAGATTGCGCCAGTACGACTCGGCGGCGGGCGCGAAGTCGTAGACGCCGACGAGCCCGGTGCTCATGCGCAGCTTGCCTGCCGCGGCCAGACGGCGCAGCGGGGCGTCGCCGAGGCTGGCGATGAATCGCGCCTTGCGGTCGCGGATCCCCGGGGGCGGCCGGGTGCTGCGCAGCCATGGCGGCTCGTCCGGATACCGGCGCTGCAGGGCCGCCAGCAGTTCCTGGCGCACGCCGGCGAACTGGTGGACGTGTTGATGGCCGTCGATGTAGTCGGGCCGGCGGCTGAGTCCGTTCTCGAACGCGTCGAGCTGCATTTCGATCGCATCGCGGACGGCGCGGCGCGGCACGGCGCCGACGGCGCTGCGCAGGATCAGTTCGCGCAGGAACCACGTGTCATGACGGCATCCCGGGAACGTCTGGGTGAGGTTGAGGTGCAGCCCGATGTCGGCGCGCTCCGCCGGGGGCAGCGATGCCGCCGCCGCCGGCCAGCGCGGCGCGTCGACGAGTACGCTGGTCGCGGTGAGACGGCCGCGCGCGAGCAGGTCGGCGATGCCCTCCGTCGCGCCGGCGTCGATGGCGTAGTCGTCGGCACAGAGGATCCAGCGGCGGGACTCGGAGGGGGAGGACATTCGTCGTTGGGCATGGGCTCCGGCGCATGGTCGGTCCGCGCGCGATCGGAGCGGTATCGGGCGCGGAGGAGCGCGCGGACCGGATGTCCGCCGGGGCTCAGAGGGACTTCGGGACCCGCATGTCGATCGGGCTATGTCCGAGCGCCCGCGCCACGATGTAGCGCGGGCGCTGTTTCACCTCTTCGTACACCCGTCCCAGATATTCGCCCAGGATGCCGATGAACAGCAGTTGCACGCCGCTGAAGAACATCATGCCCGCGACGATCGTCGCCCAGCCGGCGACGTTGTGCCCGCCGAAGAAGTGTTCGCCCACCACCCACACGCCATAGGCAAACGCCAGCAGCGCGAGCACCGAGCCCACCCCGCTGGCGACGCGCAGCGGCAGGTTGGAGAAGGCCGTGATCCCGGATGCGGCGAGGGAAAAGAGCGTCTTGGCGCCGAAGTGGCTGCGTCCCGCGGTGCGCGGCGGTGCCGAAAACTCGATCGCCTCGGACCGGTATCCGACCCAGGCGTAGAGGCCCTTCATGAAACGCGTACGTTCCGGCAGCGAGCAGATCGCATCGACGACGCATCGGTCCATCAGCCGGAAGTCGCCCGCGTGCGGCGGGATGTCGATCGCCGAGCCGACGCGCAGCAGGGAATAGAACAGCCGGGCGCCGACCCGCTTGAATGGCGGTTCGTCCTTGCGGTCGGCGCGCACCGCGTACACCATGTCCATCCCCGCGCGCCAGCGCGCCAGCATTTCCGGGATCATCTCGACCGGATGCTGCAGATCGGCGTCCATCGTCACCACCACGTCGCCGCGCGCATGGTCCAGGCCCGCGCCGAGCGCGGCTTCCTTGCCGAAATTGCGCGACAAGGCGAGGCAGGTCACGCCGGGGGTGCCCAGCCAAGGTTCGATCGCGGCCAGGGTCCGGTCCCGGCTGCCATCGTCGACGATCACGATTTCCCAGTGTTCGGCAAGGGATTTCAGCAGGTCGATCAATGCCGGCAGGAGGCGTGGAAGGTTCTGCGCTTCGTTGTGCGCAGGGACGACGCAGGACACGGAGGGATTGGCCGCACTGCGGTCCTGGGTGGGTACGGCAATGACGGATGGGGACGTAGGGGCATTCATATCGGCCGTACTGTACTTCACTGTGCCTTGGTTCCCGGGCTTCCCGCGGCCGACTGCTGCTGGCGGAGCAATCGCAGCAACGGATTGATCTGGTCGAGCAGGCGGGGCAGATGCGGCACCACTTCCGCCGCGCGCCCGGACGCGATCAGGGCGAGCGCGAGGTGGATGTCCATTGAGCCGGCTTCCGGGCGCGGCGCCATGGCGCCGTGGTCGTCGGCCGAACCGACCAGGATCCGGCGCGATTGCATGTTCTGGGCGGTCTGGGCCCGTCGCTGCGCGACTGCGCGCAGATCGCCGGCGCTGCGCTGCAGTTCCTCCGAAAGCGTCGCCACGCCGATGTAGGTCCAGACTTCTACGCCGGGACCGGCGGCATCCACGTTCTCCAGCACCTTGCGCAGCCGCGCCGCGAATTGCAGCATGTCCACCGTGCCGTTGCTTTGCGTGGCCACGCAGAACTCCGCCTCGTCCGAATGCGTCGCCAGATCTTCGAGGCGGATCGATCCGCTCAGGGCGCGGCCGACGAGCCGGATCCGTTGCGCCGTTTCGCCCTCCCAGCGCTGTCCTTCGGCAGGCTTCAACTCGACCCGGATGCAGATCAGGGCCACGTCGCCGAGGCAGCGGCGTCCATAGGAGAGGAGCTTTTCGACCTGCTTGTCGAAGGCGGCGGTGTGCAGCAACTGGGTTTCCAGATCGACCGTGTGCGCGGATTCGAGCTGCGTGCGGGTTTCCACCAGCGCTTCGCGGGTGGCCGCAAGTTCGGCGAGCACGCGCAGCCGCACGACCAGATCGAGCCCGGCTTCCGTTCCCGCATCCTCCGGAACCTCGATCGCCGTGGCGTCGAGCACGGCAACCTGACCCCGCCCGTCGTCGTCGGCGCCCGGCCCAAGCAGGGCGACCGCCGGCATGTCGCGGATCCGTTCCACCTTCGAGGCCCGCATGCGCTGGATCAGTTCCGCACCGTGCGGCGCCGAAAAGTCGGCGACGACGACCCGGATCGCCGGGTCGAGCAGCACCGCTTGCCATGCCGCGCCGGCGTCGGGCGCCTCCCGGACGTCGAAATACCGCCGGACCGCTTCCGCCGCGGCGCTGTGCGAGATCCGGCCGCCATCGGCCAGCAGGATCCGTGACCGGGCGGCGGGGACGTCTTTCGTGGTTGCGGCGGGTTGAGTCACCTTGGGATCGCCTCGTGGTCGATGGGGCCGACGCCGGGGGAGGGCACTCCATCGCCGGGTTCCGCGATTGTAGTGGGGCGGCGGCGCCTGTGCCGATCGCACGGATGCTGTAGTCCGGATCGGCGGTCCGCCATCCGTTATGGCGGGTTCGTATAATCGGGCGCGATTCGTGAACGCATTTTGAACCTGGATAGATCCCGATGAAAGTGCTGGTCTGTGTCAAGCGGGTCGTCGATTACAACGTCAAGGTACGGGTGAAACCCGACCAGGGCGGGGTCGACGTCGCCAATGTGAAGATGTCCATGAACCCATTCGACGAGATCGCCGTCGAGGAGGCGGTCCGCCTGAAGGAGGCTGGAATCGTCGCCGAGGTGGTGGCGGTGTCCTGCGGCCCCGCGCAGTGCCAGGAGACCTTGCGCACCGCGTTGGCGATCGGCGCCGACCGGGCGATTCTGGTGCAGACGGACGCCGAACTGCAGCCCCTGGGGGTCGCCAAGCTGCTCGCCGCCGTCGTGGGCCGCGAGCAGCCCCAGATCACGATGCTGGGGAAGCAGGCGATCGACGACGACGCGAACCAGACCGGCCAGATGCTGGCGGCGCTGTGCGGAATGCCGCAGGCCACGTTCGCGTCGAAACTGACCGTTGCCGACGGCTGGGCGGAGGTGGTGCGCGAGGTCGATGGCGGCCTGGAGACCATCGCCGTCCGTCTGCCGGCGGTGGTGACCTCGGACCTGCGGCTCAACGAGCCCCGGTACGTGACGCTTCCGAACATCATGAAGGCGAAGAAAAAGCCGCTCGAAACGCTGACGGTCGAATCCCTGGGCGTGGATGCGACGCCGCGCTGCCAGACCGTGCAGGTTGCCGAGCCGCCCGCGCGCAAGGCCGGGACGATCGTCCCGGACGTGGCGACGCTGGTCGCGAAACTGCGCGAGGAAGCGAAGGTGATCTCGTGAGCGCGCCGGCAGGGAAGGCATTGGTCCTGGCGGAGCACGACAACGCCGTGCTCCTGGCGGCGACCCGCAACGTCGTGACGGCGGCGTTGCAGGCGGCGGGCGCGGTCGACGTGCTGGTCGTCGGTTCCGGCTGCGCGGCGGTCGCGCAGGAGGCGGCGGCGATCGCCGGCGTCGGCCGGGTGCTCGTCGCCGACGCGCCCCATTTCGAGGCCGGTCTGGCGGAGAACGTGGCGCCGCAGGTCGAGGGGTTGGCGCGCGGCTACACCCACGTGTTCGCGGCCGCGAGCAGTTTCGGCAAGAACGTGCTGCCGCGGGTCGCGGCCCGGCTCGACTGCGCGCAGATCTCCGATGCGATCGCGGTGCTGGGGCCGGACACCTATTCGCGCCCGATCTATGCCGGCAACGCGATCGCGACCGTGCGGTGTTCGGACCCCATCCTTTGCGTCACGGTGCGTCCGACGTCGTTCGGTGCCGCCGCCGACGGCGGCGCGGCGAGCGTCGAGGCGGTGACGGCCGTCCCCGATGCGGGGCTGTCGCGGTTCGTGAAGCGGGAATTCGCCAAATCCGATCGCCCGGACCTGGCCGGCGCCAAGGTGGTCGTTTCGGGCGGTCGGGGCCTGGGTTCGGCAGAGCACTTCCGGATGCTGGACACGCTGGCCCATCGCCTGAACGCGGCATTGGGCGCTTCGCGCGCGGCGGTGGATGCGGGGTTCGCGCCCAACGATTGGCAGGTCGGGCAGACGGGCAAGATCGTCGCCCCCAATCTGTACATCGCGGTGGGGATTTCCGGGGCGATCCAGCATCTGGCCGGCATGAAGGATTCGAAGGTGATCGTGGCGATCAACAAGGATCCGGAGGCGCCCATTTTCCAGGTGGCCGACTACGGGCTGGTGGCCGACTTGTTCCAGGCCGTGCCGGAGTTGATCGAAAAACTTGGATGATCGTTATCGTCTATCGTTTCGATAACGGCAATTCATTTGTTTTATTTTGTGCGCGCCGGTAGATTTTCCGGATCCGCCGGGTCCGCCCGGCCGGCGCTTTTTACCAACGTGTCCTACCGAGGAGGGTATCGCCATGGCATTGAAGGGATCGAAAACCGAGGGAAACCTCAAGGCGGCGTTTGCCGGCGAATCGCAAGCCAACCGCCGGTACCTGTACTTCGCATCGAAGGCCGACGTCGAGGGCTATAACGATGTCGCCGCCGTGTTCCGTTCCACCGCGGAGGGGGAGACCGGTCACGCGCACGGCCACCTGGAGTATCTCGAGCAGGTCGGCGACCCGGCCACCGGACTGCCGATCGGCGCGACGCGGGACAATCTCAAGTCCGCG
>JAJYAR010000203.1 GCA_021779435.1 bacterium | reverse complement strand
CGGATTGCGCGGCGGTTAGGGCCTCCTCGAACTGGACCTTGCTCGCGCCCTTGATGCTCACGCCTTTGAGCGTGATGCTCGGCATTGGCGCGCCTGGCGAGAACCGGCCTTTGGTTTGCGTCGGCTTCAGTGCGTCGCTCAATGTCGGCTCGCGGTCGGTGAGGCCGCGCGCGTCCTGGTCGGGGCGGTTGATGCCGGAGTTATCCCAGCGCGTGGTCTGCTCGCCGTCCCAGCTTGCGCTCTCGTCGGCCCACGTGCCGACGCCCGAGCCGGGTTTGCCGCCCCGCCTGTAGCCGGGCCGCTGGCCTTGGCCCCAGCCCTGGCCGGTGCCAATGCACAGCGAAGCTTGCTTGAGCGCGTCCATCGCAGCCATCAGCGATTGGGCGTCGCCCATCTGTTGCATCAGGTTTTCGAGTTCCTTCGCGGCGTCGGCGAGCGACTGCGCGGCGGCCGGCTTGTCGCCTTGCTGCATCCGATTCGTCGCGTCCTTGAGATAGCCGGCAACTTTGCCGTACGGGCTGGCCGGTCCGACCGCCGTGGCGACTTCGCCGAGGATTTTCTGCAACTGCTCCGGCGACAGGTTGGCCGACTTTAACTGGGCGATCATTTTCTTCAGCGTCGCCTGCGCGGCGTCGGCCTGGGCCAATTTCAATTGCTCGGCGAGGTTCTTGCCCAGCTTGTCGGCGGCCTGCGCCTGCAGTTGCTGAAGCTGTTTCGCCATCTCGCTCAGCTTCGCTAGATCGGCGCCGGCGGCTTGAAGGTCTTTGAGAAAAAGGTCCGTCTGGTTGGCGGCGAGCGCCGCCAGGGCCTGGTCGAGATCGGGCAGCTTCACGCCCAGCGCGGCGGCTTGTTGCGCGAGCGAGTTGAGCGACTGCGAAAGCTGTTCGCGGGCGGCATCCGCGGCGGCGCCCTGCTTGCCGGCCAGGCCCTTCGCGGCCTCCTGCAATTGTTCCAACCCTTTTTGCAGCTTCTCCAACGCGGCCGGGTCGCCGGCCTTTTCGCCGAGTTGGCGCTTGAGCGCGTCGATCTGTTTTTGGATGCCGGCGAGGGTTGGCGCGTTCTGCCCGCCGGGCGCCCGGGCGGCCTCCTCCATGCGCCGGAGCGCGGGATCCTTGCTCAAGTCGTTGACCTGGTCCTTGAGTTTGTCGGTGGCGCTGGCGAGGTCGCGAAGCGCGTCGCTGCGGGTCAGGTTGGCCTTCTCCAGTTTCTCGCCGAGGGTGCCGACGCTCTCGATGGATTTCTCCGTTGTCTCCACTGCGGGTTTGCGCGTTTCCAGGGTGCGCTTGGTCAACTCGGTGAGCTGCTTGCCGACTTCCCGAATGATCTTTGCGTCGGCCTGCTGCTGAAGAAACTGTTTGCTGCGATATTCCGGCACGAAGCCCAGCCCCACCGCCAGCATGAGCACCAGCAGGGATCCCTTGCTGGCGCGCGTGAGGCTGAACGGCACGAGGCGACGCGGATCAAGCTGCTTCACGTGCTCGACCGCGTCGGCCACGATCAACGCGCGCCATTCCCCTGATGCTTCCTTGCCGGAGACTTCAAGAGCCGTGCTCAACCGTTCCTTCAGATTCTGGCGAACGTCCACCCACCGTGCGGTCTCGCTCAGTGAGGCGCGCCGCCACCCGCCGAGGATCAAGCCGAGGACCGATGCCGCCCACCCCGCGCCCAGTCCGGCCGCCGGCACCCAGTCGGGGATCGGCAGGAGTTTGTAGGCCGCGAGGGCCAGCAGGTAGATCAGCGCGCCGACGAGCAGTCCGCGCCACAAGCCACGCAACGCCCGGTCGCACCGGCCTCGGCGGGCCGCGCTTTCGAGCGTCGCTTGGATGACCCCGAATTCGCTCATGGCAGTGGGCTACATTGGCCCAACGGGTTGGATTTGGCCAGCGGAGAAACGTCACGGCAGAGACGGCACGCCGCCGGTTCACGGGCGCCACGGGCCGGTCCCCGACAACAGGCCAGAGAACCTGCGACCAGCCGCTCGGCATCTCACTGCCGCTCGTATTCCCCCTTGTTAACGCGCTTGAGCACCGTGAACCCGGCTTTTTTGGCGTCAGTGACCGAGAGCGGCTTGAGCTTGGTCGGCGTGTTGAAGACGGAGAGGAGCTTGCGCACCGGTTTCTTGCAGGCCGGGCATTGGGTCAACGCGGGCGCATCCGCCGGGCGACGCAGCGTGAAGCGCCCGCCGCAGACCTTGCAGTCCCCTTCGCAGAGTTCGTATTCGTAAAGGGGCATCGATTCTAGGTTTCCCGCCAAACGTCTGATGTCTGGCTGGTGGTCAGTTCACTCACGGTTGCTTCTTCTCTTCCCCGCCCCGCTTCAAAAATGGGCTGAACAAATCAATCGGCACCGGCAGAAACGTGGTCGTGTTCCGGTCGCTGGACATTTCGCGCATCGTTTGCAGGTAGCGCAGTTGCAGCGCAATCGGCTCTTTGCTGATCATCGCGGCGGCCTGGACCATCTTCTCGGCGGCCTGGAACTCGCCCTCGGCGTTGACGATCTTCGCGCGCCGTTCGCGTTCAGCCTCGGCCTGCCGGGCCATCGCGCGTTTCATGCTGTCCGGCAGGGCCACGTCCCGCACTTCCACCGCCGTCACCTTCACGCCCCACGGCTCGGTTTGCTTGTCGATGATTTCCTGCAACTTCTGGTTGATCACGTCGCGCTGCGACAGCAAGTCGTCGAGCGGCGCCTGGCCGAGCACGCTGCGCAGCGTCGTCTGCGCGATGAGCGAGGTGGCCTTCCAGAAATTCTCCACCTTCACCACCGCGTCCATCGGGTTGATGACGCGGAAATAGACCACCGCGTCCACCGTCGCCGGCACGTTGTCGCGGGTCATGATCTCCTGCTTGGAGACATCAATGGTCACCACGCGCAGGTCCATCTTGACCATGCGGTCCACGATGGGAATGAGGAAGATCAGGCCCGGCCCTTTGGCACCGAGCAGTTTGCCGAGGCGGAAGATGACGCCGCGCTCGTATTCGCGCAGGATGCGCAACGCCTGGGGCAGCACGATGACCGCCAGCACGATCAGCACCATTGCCCCCGAGCCGAGCCGGAAGAGGGCGGAAATGAGTTGGTCCATAATTATTCGATTATTGTGTTTTTGGTTTCACTTTCAACGTCAACCCTTCAATCCCCGCCACCTCCACGGGTTGGCCTTTCTCCACCACCACGTCGCTGACGGCGTTCCAGATCTCGCCTTCAACGAACACTTTTCCGCCGGCCGCGTCGATGCGCTCCAGCGCGGGCACGGCCTTGCCCAGCATCGTCTCCTTGCCCGCACGGACCGGCAGAAGCTGCGCGCGCAACCCGGCCCCGACCACAAAAATGAAGAACAACGCCGTGATGACCGTTGCCGGAACGAGAATCCCCAGCGACAAGCGGAAGGCCGGTCCGGCCTGGTCAAACAGCATCAGCCCGCCCAGGAAGAACGAGATGATGCCACCGGCGGTCAGAACGCCGTGGGTCGGCGCGTAAATGTCCGCGATGAACAGGCCGAGGGCGAGGAGGATCAGCGCCAGACCGGCGATGTTGATCGGCAGGATCGCCGCCATGTAGAGGGCCAGGATCAACGCGATGCCGCCGACGACCCCCGGCAGGATCGCGCCCGGATTGCTCATCTCGCCGATGATGCCGTAGATGGCAATGAGCATGAGGATGAACATCACCTCCGGCCGCCAGAGCAATTGAAAAAGCCTTTCCCGCGCGGACATCGGAATCTCCACGACCTCAGCGCCGGCGGTCCGGAGCCGGTGGCCGTTGACCTCGCGGCGGTCGAGTTGTCGGAGCAGGTCGGGCACGTCCCGGGCAATGAGGTCGATCACGTGCAGTTCCAGCGCCTTGTCCGCGGTGATCGCGGCGCTTTCCTTGACCGCGGCCTTGGCCCATTCGACGTTGCGATGACGTTTGGCGGCGATGGTTTCAATGTAGCTGGTGGCGTAGTTCTCGAGCTTTTGTTTCATCGTCTCGTCCGGCTTCGTGTCACCGCCGATCGGGTTGCCACCCAGCTCCACCGGATGCGCGGCGCCGATGCTGGTGGTGGGGGCCATGGCCGCGATGTCCGCCGCCAGGGTGATGAAACAGCCCGCGCTGGCCGCGTTGGCACCCGCCGGCGCCACGTAAACGACGATCGGCACGGGCGAGGCCAGGAACTTCTGGACGATGGTCTTGGTGGAATCGAGCAGACCGCCGGGCGTGTCCAGTTGCACGATGAGGCACTGGCACTGGTCTTCTTCGGCCTGATCGACCGCGCGAGCGATGTAGCTGGCCGTCGCCGGCCCAATAGCGCCTTCGACGCGGATCAAGCCCGCGCTCTCGGCGGGCCACCCGGCTGTCACGCCGAGCCACAGCCCCGCCGCCGTCAGTGTCAATTGAAGCCGCATAGCCACCTCACTGAAGTCAACTTACCAAAGCCGGTGTCCGGCGCAAAGGAGAATCCGGGAATCCGCCGCGCTTGGTGCGGGACGGGCCGCCCGCCACTTCATCCCAGTGGCGAACTGGGCGCGATGTCTTCGTCCCAATGCGGCGCGGTTTCACCGCGCAGGAGTTTTCGCTCCGCCAGGATGCCGATCATGGCCGCGTTATCGGTACACAGGCTCCGCTCCGCGAGCCTCAGCGCCAGGCCTTCACGCTGGCAGGCCGTCGCCAATTCCCGCCTGAGAACGCGATTGCACGTTACCCCGCCGGACGCGGTGACGCAACGCACGCCGAGACGCCGGGCCGCTTTGATCGTCTTGCCCACCAGCACGTCCACGATGGCGGCTTGCACGCTGGCGCAAAGGTCCCGCACGCGCTGGGCGTCGTCCAGCAGACCGGGATGGTCGCGGAGAAAATAGCGGACGGAAGTCTTCAAGCCGGAGAAGCTGAAGTCGTCGTTCGCGTCGTGAACCATCGGGCGGGGAAAGTCGAAGGCGGCCGGATTCCCCCGCTCAGCGAGGCGGTCGATCTCCGGTCCCGCGGGGTACGGCAGGCCCATGAGCTTGCCGGTCTTGTCGAAGCACTCGCCAGCGGCATCGTCCACGGTCGTGCCCAGCAAGCGGTGTTTTCCCTCCGCCTGGACGTGGACCAGCATCGTGTGACCGCCGCTGACGATGAGCGAAACGTTGGGGCGGAAGGCGCCGAAGTCGGCGCGGAGCGGAGCGCCGGTGATCCAAGGCGAGTAGAGGTGCGCCTCGTGGTGGTGAATGCCGAGAAAGGGCCGGCGCAACGCAAACGCGACGGCCTGCGCGGCCTTCAGCCCCACCATCAGCGCGCTCGGCAAGCCGGGGCCGCGCGTCGCCGCCACGGCGTCCAGTTGCGCCGGGGTCGTCCCCGCCGCGTGCAACGCGGCCTGCGCGATGGGTATCAGGTTGCGCAGGTGCTCGCGGGCGGCCAGTTCGGGTACCACGCCTCCGTAATCCGCGTGCAGCCGGGCCTGCGAGGAGACGACGTTGGCCCGCACTTCGCCGTGGCGCAAAACGGCGGCGCTGGTTTCGTCACAGGAAGTTTCGAGGGCGAGCAGGGTCATGGCCGGCGCACCGGAATCGCGCTTCACATTATTACATTTGCGCGTTCCACCGAATGGGGCCGGGGAACGCCCCGCTCGGAGCGGGCACTATTTCG
>JAJYAR010000202.1:1591-5680 GCA_021779435.1 bacterium | reverse complement strand
CCCGCGGATGATTCAGCGCCGAAGCCGCGCGCGCCTCGCGGTGGAAACGGTTCAGCGCCAGCCGGTCCGCCCCAAGACTTCGCGGAATAAACTTGATGGCCACCGGGCGTTCCAGGCGCGTATCCAGGGCCCTGTACACCTCGCCCATCCCGCCCGCCCGCAGAAACTCCAAAACCGTGTACGGCCCAATCCGCGTGCCCGCGGGAATCTCCGTCTCGGCGTCGCGCCCAACCGGTTCCGGACTCTGCGTCTCCAGGAACCCCGCGGCTAAGGCCCGGTTCGCGAGCAGGGATTCCACCTCGTGCCGCAGCGCTTCATCGTTGCGGCACGCGCTGTCGAGAAACTCCCGCCGCTCCTCCGTCCCTAACTCACAAGCGGCATGATACAGGCTTTCAATCGTCCGCCACCGCTCCGCCAACATGAGAGCGTCCGGCCCCTTTCACCCGTTAGAAAGTCTACAACCGGCGGCCGCCGGCCTCAAGGGGCACGGAAACGAATGTCGCGGCAGGACATCCGGCCCCTTGGCCGCGCGGCCGCCGTCCGGGCGCGAACTAACTCCTCGCGTCCAGGATTATTCGGTGCTCGGTGGCGTCGCGAGATAGCCGTGCAAGTGGCCGCTGCCGTCCACGTACTGGCCCACAACGGCTCCGCCGCTATTGATGCCACCGGCGGCGGCGTTTACGGAATTTGGAGGATTGATCGTGATGGGGGCCGAGCCATCCGGGAGTTGCACAAAGCCGTAGTTTCGGCTGGAGTGATAGACCCCAACGAACACCCCACCCGCATTGATGTCCCAGATGTCGGTGCCGGTGCTGCCCGGCACGTCGTAGGACTGGAAGACGCCGTCCCGCACGACGTAGCCGTGCCCGTGTCCCGTAGCCATGTCTGTCCAGCCGCCAACAATCGTGCGGCCATCCGGCGTCGCCCCGTCGTTCATGGAACCCGGAACGGACTTCGAGGCGTCCGCCAGTTCACCGCCGCCTGCTGTGAGGCTGATATAGCCGAACCGGGTGCGCCCGAACCCAAACATCGAACCTCTCATATCGAAATCGTGCAGGCAGCCGTAAATATCGCCGTCCGGTGTAATGCGCTGCGGGATCGCGCCCGGATGGCCTGGAACCAGCACGGTCGAGAATTGCCCGCCGCTGTAGAGAAAGCCCTTTATGCAGGCCATGGACCCGGCCGCCGGGCAGAAATCCGGCGAGCCCTCCGGTGCCGCGCTCACCGGCGCCGTGTAGTTGCCGACAATGTCTCCGGCTGGATTGATCCCTCTCGCAACCGTCGGCAATACGCCGGCCACGCCTGCCAGCGCTCCCGGAACGTCGATCGTCGTGAACTGCCCCCCGCTTAACACGTATCCATGTGTCCGGCCAACAGCGTCCACGTAAAATCCAACAATGTCGCCGGCGGGATTGATTCCTTGTGCGCTCGTTGCCCGTGCGATGCCGCCAGGGCAGGCGCTGCAAGGCACGTCAATCGCAACAAAGGTGTAGGACTGAGCGAGACCGCTGCCGGGAAACAGCAGCAGGAAAATGGGAAGCGCCAGGACGTTCAGACCGGCCGGCGTTTGTTTATGCAACATGGACAACTCCTCCTGGCTCTAATTCCGTAAACCGCGGCCGAATCCTGTCATGACCCCTCGAATTTTGTTGCGCTCATCGGCCGCACCCGGAAACACGGCCATCTACGGCCACCAGAGAAGCTCCCACCTCCCGCTTTGGCCTTCCAGAGGAGATCCGCGACCCCCGCGTCCCGATGCCGCCTCACAATCGCTCCCGCCGCGCTGAGGCCCCGTGGGTTCCTCTCCCAGGCTCTCATTCCAGCCGCCAGACTTCCATCCAGCGCCGTCCACGCCTCGCGATACCACGCGAACCAGCGCCCGGAGGCGATAAAATCCCCGTCCTGAACACACCCCGCAAGGCTCCCTCCGGACGGAATCCGTTGCGCAAGCTTGTTCGCGCGCCCACGGCGACCGTGAGGCATCGTCACGGATTCCCGCTACCTCTCCGCTGAGGCCGATACCCGGAACCTGAGTGCGCCTCGCCCCGCGAAAGTTTTTCTTAACGAAACGGAATGCAGGCTCACTTGGAGCCCGGTAAGCAGGTTCCGGCGCATTCGCCGTTCCAAACAACATCGCCGAACCGATCAGTCCGGCTGAAATGAGCTTTTGAAACATTGGCTGTGTCCTCGCTCATCCCTGATTCCGAGAACTGCAGCCCAAACACCGTCCTCGCCCCCGAATCAGTTCCCACAGCTACCGTATCGACGAATGGCGGCACCAAGTATGTAGCGACCCGGCGGAGCCATCACCTCCTTCGGTCGGCCGATCACCGTCCCTTCAACCGGCCAGCCACCCGCGTGCCGAACCCCACTCGATAGCCTCTGCTAGAACCACCCCCGGGGGCATGCCAACGGAACGCGCGGAAGAAATCACCGGTCGGCTCGCCGCTTGGCACGGAGGCGAGGACGAAGCACTGCATCGCCTCATCCCCGTCGTCTACCCCGAACTCCGCCGCATCGCCCGCCGGCGCCTCAAGCGGCGCTCGCCGGATCACACCCTCGAATCCGCCGCCCTCGCCAATGAAGCCTACCTCAAACTCATCCAGGCGCGCGGACTCCACTGCGAGAACCGTTCCCACTTCTTCGCCGTCTGCGCGCAAATGATCCGCCACATCCTCGTCGATCACGCGCGCAAGCACCAATCCGCCAAACGTGGCGGGGGCGCCGGGCGCCTTCCCTTGGAAGAAACCCTCCTCGGCACACGCGCGCGCGGCGTCGAAGTCCTCGCCCTCGACGACGCCCTCATCGCCCCATGGAAAATCGATCCCCGCAAAGGCCGCGTCGTCGAGCTGCGTTTCTTCGGCGGGCTGACAGTCGAAGAAACCGCCGCCGTCCTCGATGTCTCGCCCGAAACCGTCATGCGCGATTGGAAAATGGCCATGGCCTGGCTTCATCGCGAACTCGCCCGTGCCGCCTCGCCCCAGCTCACGGGCACCACCCAGATCGCCGTCCCCTCCAGCCGCTAAACCCGCTTACTTCGGAATTCCTTCGATCAGCCACGCGTTGACACTGGACAACATCTGCCCGAACGCCAGATACCGCCCGTCCGGAGACGCTTTCAGCATCTCAATCGGTTCTCCGCTCCCATACAACAGCCTCGCCTTCCCGTCCAGCGTGACCTTCACCACCGAACTTCCCTTCGGCGCAAACGCCGCCGCAAAAATCGCCGTCCCGTCCGCGCTCCACCCGATGCTCTGCAGCTCGGGCCACTGCGGAATCGAAATCTCCCGCTCCGTCCGCCTCCTCAAATCGCGGACACGAATGTGCGAGTAGTCGTGTACGTAGCTATAGGCGATCCGCGTCCCGTCCCGGGAAAGGTCCCAAAATACGTCGTTCGCGTCCTCTACAGCCGCACGGAAAATCTCGGTCCTCTTCGCCCCTGGCGCCGGCTCGAATGAACTGAACACAACCTCGTTCCCCGCCGCTTCGCTCACCACGCACGGCGCTCCGGGCTTCGCCGGACAATGGAACGCCGGATTGCCTAACGTCGATACGTGCGGACCCGCCGGGCTGCTCGGCGCCCGGCTCGACCGCACAAACGCCGGAGCGCCTCGCGTCGCAAGAATCTGCTCCGCCGCCCCGCCCGCCAGCGGCACTCGCATCAACCGCGCCTCCGCCCGCTCCGAAACCACATACAAAATCCACTTGCCATCCGGACTCAACGCCGGACTCCAGTTGTTCTCTCCGTTCACCACCACAGGCTCCGCATTCGCCGAGTCCACTCGCTGCCGGAAGATGCCCATGTGTCCCGTCCGCTCGGACTCGATCAGCAGCCACTTACTGTCCGCGCTCCACGTGCCCGGCCAGTCGATTCGTTCGTCCGTCGTGAAACGCCGCGCGGGAATCGGCTCGCCGCGCCCTTCAGCCAACTCGCCGATAAATATGTCGCTCTGGTCCAGCCGCTTCGTAACCGCAAGCCGCCGCCCATCGGCGGACGCACTCATCGTCCCCACCGCAAACCCCGCCCAGTTCGTCAGCCGGCGCGGCCGGTCCTCGGGCCGCATACCCTCGGCATCTACGTCCATCTCC
>JAJYAR010000202.1:0-1581 GCA_021779435.1 bacterium | reverse complement strand
AGCGGCCGGCCTCGAGGCTCCATCTTCCCCGGATCTACTTCCATCTCCCAAAGGTTCGACGTCGGCTCGTCCGGCGACTCCCACAGGTTCAGCACCAGACGGCCCGAAGACAACCAGCAAAAGGTCTGAAGGCTCGGGCTGTCGAAAATTCTTCTCGCCTCCGATCCTCCCGCAAGCCGCGCCTCCAGCACCGCCCGCACCCCGCTCTTCGTCCCGGCGAATGTAGGTCAACCAGCGCCCATCGGGCGACCACTCTACCTGCGACACCGCCTCGCCCCGGCCCGCGCCCAACACCCGCGACGTCGCCCCGCCCTTCACCCCCATCATCCAGATCTCGCCCCGCCGGATAAACGCGATGCGCTTCCCATCGGGTGATGGCCTCGCCTCTTCGCGCGAATCCTGCAGCTTTCTCACTGCCCCGCTGGCCGTGGCCACACTCCAGACCCCATACACCCCCGGCGCCGTTTGTCCGCTGAAAAGAATCTCGGCCCCGCCCGGGAGCCAGGCCACAGCCGCTCACCGGAAACACAGGTCCGGAGCGCACAGCGCGGGGCGCCGGCAATCCAATCCCGCAACGCCCGCGCCCCGCTGCGTTGTGCGCGGTGTCGACTGCGGAGGCACGGGAAAATCGTGAACCTCGCCCGTGTCCACCGCGCGTATGTGCACCCCTTCGAAATCCGCGTACGCCACTTCCTTGCCGTCCGGCGAGATTGCCGTCCGGTGCACCGCGTCCTCGCTCGAGTTCGTCGTCACCTGGCGTTGAATCAGGTCCGGCGCCACCACCGCCTCGGGAGCCCGCCGCAACAGCACGATCCCCAGAACAACGGCGCCCGTCACCGCCAGACCGGTCGCCAGCGCGAGCGCCACGTTTCGCAACCGCCGCCGCTTCGCCCCTTGCAGCCGTCGCAAATCCGCAATCAGTTCGCCCGCCGATTGGTATCGCGCCTCCCGCTTCTTCTCGAGCGCTTTCAAAATCGCCCGCTCCAGCCCCGCCGTCACCGGCCTCAATAGCGACGGCCTCACTGGCGCCCGGTTCACAATCGCGTCGATCGTCTCCGCCGGCCTCTCGCAGCGGAAAGCGGGCCGCCCCGTCGCCATCTCGTACAGCACCAGTCCCAACGAATAAAGGTCCGGCCGCGCATCCACTTCCTCGCACCGCGCCTGCTCGGGCGATAGATAGTTGAGCGTCCCCTGGATCGTCCCCGGCCGCGTACGCGTCTCCTCCGCCGTCGCCCCGCCGCTCTCGCTCGCCCGCGTTGCCTCCGCGCCCGTCGCCTCGCGCGGCTCCGATCCGCGCAGGGCCAAACCGAAATCCAGAATCTTAACCCCGCCCGCCACGGTAAGAAAAATGTTCGCCGGCTTCACGTCGCGATGCACAATCCCCTTCTCATGCGCCGCCTGCAGCCCCTCCGCCGCCTGCACCGCTATCTCCAGAAGCTCGGAATACTCCACCGGCTTGCCGTCGATGCGATCCTTCAGCGGCTTCCCTTCCAGAAGTTCCATCACCAGAAACGGCCGCCCCTGATACTCGCCGGCGTCGTAAATGGTGCACACCCGCGGATGATTCAACGCCGAAGCCGC
>JAJYAR010000201.1 GCA_021779435.1 bacterium | reverse complement strand
GGAAGCTATCTTGGCCGCCGCGGTGCCTTTGCCCCCGCTGACGATGGCGCCGGCGTGGCCCATCCGCCGGCCCGGGGGGGCTGTCGCCCCGGCGATAAAACCTGCCACCGGCTTTTTGCAGTGCTGCTTGATCCATGCTGCCGCCTCTTCCTCTGCACTGCCGCCAATCTCACCGATCATGATGATTCCGTGTGTCTCCGGGTCATCGTTGAACATCTTGATCACGTCGAGGTGCGACGTGCCGTTGACCGGATCGCCGCCGATGCCGATGCACGCGGTCTGGCCGATGCCCTTGGTCGTGAGCTGGTACACGGCCTCGTAGGTGAGGGTGCCGGAGCGCGAGACGACGCCGACGTGGCCCTTCTTGTTGATGTAACCCGGGGCGATGCCGATGCGGCAGCCGCCGTGCGAGTCCTTGCCGGTGCCGGGAACGACGATACCGGGGCAGTTCGGCCCGACGAGCCGGGTCCTGCGGCCCTGCATGGCGCGCTTCACGCGGACCATGTCCTTCACCGGGATGCCCTCGGTGATGGCGACGGCGAGATCGAGGTCGGCGTCGACGCACTCGAGGATGGCGTCGGCTGCGAACGGAGGCGGGACGAAGATGCAGGAAACCGTGGCGCCGGTGGCGGCGGCAGCGTCCTTGACGGAGTTGAAGATCGGCACCTTGGCGCCGTTGTGCTCGAAGAACTGGCCGCCCTTGCCGGGCGTGACGCCGGCGACGACCTTGGTGCCGTAATCGAGCGAGAGCTTCGTGTGGCGAGCACCGAATTCACCGGTGATGCCCTGGATGAGGATCTTTGTGTCGGGAGTGACGAGAATGGACATGGCTGAGGCCTATTTTCGATTTGTGATTTTTGGTTTTCGACAACGGCCAGCCATCAGGCCGCGACCAGCTTCACGATCTTCTGGGCGCCGTCGGCCATCGAGTCGGCGGAGACGAGCTTGAGACCGGAAGCGGCGAGGGTCGCCTTGCCGGCGACGACGTTGTTGCCCTCGAGGCGGACAACGAGCGGCAGGCTGAGTCCGACCTCCTTTGCGGCATCGACGATGCCCTGGGCGATCACGTTGCAGTCCATGATGCCGCCGAAAATGTTAACGAGGATGCCCTTCACGTTCTTGTCACCGAGGATGATCTTGAACGCGGCGACGACCTGTTCGCGGGAGGCGCCGCCGCCCACGTCGAGGAAGTTGGCGGGGGTGCCGCCGAAATGCTTGATGATGTCCATCGTGCTCATCGCGAGGCCGGCGCCGTTGACGAGGCAGGCGATGTTGCCGTCGAGCGCGATGTAATTGAGCTCGTGCTTGGACGCCTCGGTCTCCTTCGGGTCCTCCTCGTTGAGGTCGCGGAGCTCGACGATTTCCGGATGGCGGAAGAGCGAGTTGTCGTCGAAGCCGACCTTGGCATCGAGGGCGAGGACATCGCCGCTGGCGGTGGTGACGAGAGGGTTGATCTCGACCATCGAGCAGTCGTTTGCCCAGAAGCAGTTGAACAGGCTGCGGATCAGCTTGGCGCCGCTCTTCATTTCCGCGCCGGACCAGCCGAGCTTGAAGCACAGTTCGCGGACCTGGAAGTCGGCGAGCCCGTAGGCGGGATCGATGAGGACCTTGTGGATGCGCTCCGGCGTGTCGTGCGCGACCTTCTCGATCTCCATGCCGCCTTCGGTGGAGGCGACGATCACGGGGCGGGAGGTGTTACGATCGAGGAGGATCGCGAGGTAGTATTCCTTTTTGATCTGGCTGCCGGATTCGAAATAGATCGTCTGAACCTTGCGGCCGGCGGGGCCGGTCTGAAGGGTCACGAGGGTGTTGCCGAGCATCTTGGTCGCGGCATCGCGGGCCTCGGCCTTGCTCTTGCAGACCTTGACGCCTCCCTTGAGTCCGTCGACGAAAGTCCCCTTGCCGCGCCCCCCGGCGTGGATCTGGGATTTGACCACGGTCACACCTTCGGGAAGGGATGCGAGTGCGGTGACAAAATCTTCAGGCGTCTTGGCTGGGGCTCCCTTGGGAACGGGAACGCCAAACTTCGCGAAGAGCGCCTTGGCCTGATACTCGTGAATGTTCATGACAAAGAAAAGAGTGGCCACTGAACCACAGAGCAACCTTGGTAGCCACGCAAAAAAGCGCCCGGGAAACTCCCTACGGGGCACCGTTGGCATTCGCCGCCGCTACTGGCGGGATTGCTTTTCGAAAACGGTGCAACACGCTCGGCCTCACGATGCACTCGCACGAGGTGATGAGGGAGGTACTCAAGAAAACGAGCGCTAAGCAGATTGCGGCGGACATGAACCTGTCGCTGTCGCTGATCTACAAGTGGGCGGAGCCGCCGGAGGATGACAGCGGCAGCGGGGCGAGCAGTCCGCTCGATCGCGTGGGCCAGCTCATCCGCATCACGCGAGACCCGCGCGTCGCGCAGTGGGTGTGCGAGCAGTCGGGCGGATTCTTCATTCGCAACCCGGCCGTGCTCCCGACGAATCAGCCTCTCATTCCGATCACGAACGACATCGTGCAGGAGTTTGCCGACATGCTGGCGACGATCGCGACCTCCTCGGCCGACAGCGTCATCACCAGGGACGAGGCGAAGAACATCCGCCGCCGGTGGGAGGAGTTGAAGACCGTGACCGAGGGCTTCGTACATGCGGCGGAGAGCGGAAATTTCGGCGCCATGATCCCGCCGCCGGAGAAGAAGGAACCCGGGAAGCCGAAGTCGGAAGGCTGAAGGCGCAGAGCTGAAAGCGGAAGGCGGACGGAACGTCCAACATCCAACATCGAACACCCAACGTCGAAGGACGGAGGGATCGGCCGATGCGGAGGCTGGCAGTAGGAGCGAATTTATTCGCGACCCGGCGTCGCGCCGCAGGGCAAGGCATCGCGGATGAATCCGCTCCCACAGTGAAGCAGCCGCCGTCTAGTCCGCGACGGGGCGCGAGATGGCGTCGATCTGCTGCAGGATTTCCGGGGTGAGTTTCTCGAGGACTTCGAGGGCTCCGAGGTTCTCCTTCAGCTGTTCCACGCGGGAGGCTCCGAGGATGACGGTGCTGACGTTGGGGTTCTTCAGGCACCAGGCGATCGCGAGCTTGGGCAGCGACGTCCCGAGGGATGCGGCGATCTGCGCGAGCGCGGGGACGGCGGCGAGTTTGGTTTCGATGCCCGGCTGCTTCAGGATGATGTCGCGCAGCCACTCCATGCCCGGGGCATTCAAGCGTGAATCCTTTGGCACGCCTGCGTTGTACTTGCCGGTGAGCAGGCCCGACGCGAGCGGCGACCAGATGGTGGTGCCGAGTCCCGGAGTCTTGTAGAGCGGGGCGTACTCCTTCTCGAAACGCGAGCGGTGGAAAAGATTGTATTGCGGCTGCTCGACGATGGGGGCGTGGAGGTTGTGCTGGGCGCAGAGTCGGTGTGCCTGCGCGATCTGGTCCGCGCTCCATTCGCTGGTGCCCCAGTACAGCACCTTGCCCTGCGTGATCAGGTCGTGCATCGCCCGCGCGGTCTCGAGGATCGGAACGGCAGGGTCGGGACGGTGGCAGTAGTAAAGGTCGAGGTAGTCGACCTGCAGACGCTGGAGCGCGGCGTGGCAGCCCTCGATGACGTGTTTGCGGGAGAGTCCCGACTGGTTCGGCTTCTCGTCCTCCCAGCCGAAAAACACCTTGCTGGAGACGATGTAGGAACTGCGGCGCCATCCGGATTTCTTGAGAATGGCGCCCATCACGCGCTCCGCCTCGCCGTCGGCGTAGCCTTCGGCGTTGTCGAAGAAGTTCACGCCGGCATCGTACGCGGCGTGCATCAGGCCGGTCGCGACCGTGTCGCCGATCTGCTTGCCAAAGGTGACCCAGGCACCGAAGGAAAGCGCGCTGATCTGAAGTCCGGAGGGGCCGAGCGGGCGGTACAACATGTTCATGGCGAGAGACGTTGATGGATTTCTCCCCAAAGTCTAACTCCCACGCGAAGGCGATCCGCGGAAGTCGTCGTGAGGACGCTCCGGCGCGAAGGGGTAATGGTTGTCCCTAGCGGGGGACGGAGAGCCGGCTGCGCTCGATTACCAGGAACTCGCGTGCAACCTCGATATCGGCCTGGACGAGCGCGTGGCTCGCGGTGTGCAGCCGCTGGATCACCTCGGCGCCTCCGGCTCGGAACAACTCGGCGAGACGCTGCGGATCGCCCGCGGGAACAAGCGGATCGGTGGTGCCGTGCGTCATGAGGATGCGCTTGCCGACGAGCGAATCCGGCGCGGCCGGCAGATCGAGCACGAACGATGGCCTGAAGAGCACGGCGGCGCCCAGCGTTTCCGGACGAAGGAGCAGGAGGGAAGCGGCGACGTTGGCGCCGTTTGACGAGCCGATGGCGACGAGGCGGTTGAGGTCGAGGCCGTAGTGCTTCGCAGCCGAGATCACGAAGTCCGCCATGGCCTGCGAGCGCCGGGAGACCTCCTGGGGATTGTACACGCCCTCGGCGATCCGCTCGAAGAACCGCACGGCGCCGGGTTCGTGGACGTTTCCCCTCGGACTCAGCAATGCGGATCCCGGCGACAGGGATCGCCCGATGCGCAGCATCTCGAGTTCGCTGCCCGACGGACCATGCAGGAGCAGCAGCGGCGGCGCGTCCGGGTCCGTCGCCGGCTCGAACACATGTTGGTACGAAAAACGAGGCATCGCCGGTGTCCCGGCTCAAGTCAGGCGCGGGGGCCGAAAGTTCCGGACAGGTTTTCGCTGCGCGGAACCGTGGACAGCGCAGCGCCTTGTTGTAGCCGCGGTCCGCAGACCGCGTGAATTGCGCCCGGCGCGCGCAGCGGTCCCGACCTCGATCCACATACCCCGGCCTCTGCGGAGGCCGGCTACACCGAACGCGTGGTGCCTTGTTGTAGCCGCGGTCCGCAGACCGCGGGGGCGTTTGCCTGGTGTAGCCGGGGTCCGCAGACCCCGGGGCATTGCGATCGCCGGGTTGGCTGTTGGAGCCGATTTCTCTGCGATGCCTTGGATGGCCCGCGTGCGCGCTCTCACGTGTCGGTCGCAAATGAATTTGCTCCTACAGGCGGCGAGCTGCGGCGCCTGGCGCGCAGCGGTCCCGACTTCGATCCACATACCCCGGCCTCTGCGGAGGCCGGCTACACCGAACGCTGCGCGAAAACCTAGGCGCCGTCGATCTTCTTGATTCGCGCGAGATGGCGGCCGCCTTCGAAGGGCGTCGACAGCCAGACCTTCACGATCGCAAGCGCTTCGGGCTGAGTGACGGTGCGCTGGCCGATGGAGAGGACGTTGCCGTCGTTGTGGGAGCGATTCCAGATTGCAACCTGCTCGTTCCAACACAGTCCGCAGCGGACCCCGCGCACGCGGTTGGCCACGATGGCTTCGCCGTTGCCCGAGCCGCCAAGGACGATCCCCCGCTCGAACTCCCCGCGCGCCACGGCCTCCGCCACCGGCCGGATGAAGTCCGGATAATCACAGGCCGCCTCGGAGTCGGTGCCAAAGTCACGCACCGTGTGACCGTTCTGCAGGAGCATGGCTTTGATGGCTTCCTTGTAGGCGAAGCCGGCGTGATCGGACCCGATGGCGATGGAATAGGAGTGAGACATGGAAATCGGATGCGTGCGTTTTGCGGACTCGTTATTCGGCGGTATGTTCGGCGCGCAACCCAATTCCCACCGATGAGAGCGACACTTGCATTCATTTTAATCACCGGCGTGACGCTGTTTGCGGGCGGT
>JAJYAR010000200.1 GCA_021779435.1 bacterium | reverse complement strand
CAGCGCAGGATCTCGCCGACGTCGAGCGGCCGGGCATCGGTGGCCACCTTGGCAACCGAACGCCCCAGTTCCAGCAGATGGGTGAGCGCCGTCGGGTTGATCCGGGCGCCGCTGGCGGTCGGATCGCGGCCGAGGGCCACGCGGCAGTCGAGCTTGCCGCGCGAAATGGCCGCGCCGATGCGCTCGCGGATCACCGGCTCCGTGGCGCGGACCTCATCCGGAAGGCGGAGGGAAAGCTCCAAAAAGCGTCCGTTTACGGACCGGATTTCGACGGTTACCGTGCCGGAAGTCGTGGTTTTCGTCGCATCGGCAAAGCCGGTCATGCTTGCCACATCACCCATGCGGGGGCCTCGTTTCTATGGGATGAAAGGAAAATCGGGTACCCTTCGCGGGAACCCCGGCGAACCTGTATTCACCATGGCGTCCCAGACCAATTCGGCCCTTCCCGAAGGGTTTCAACTCGGCAGCTATCGAATTGTAAAGAAGATATCGAGCGGCGGCTTCTCGATCGTCTACCTTGCGCAGGATGAGCACGGCAATTCGGTCGCGATCAAGGAATACATGCCGGCGACGCTGGCGCAGCGCAAGCCGGGCGAGCTTGCGCCGTATGTTCCGCCGGAGAGCTTGAACACCTACCGCATCGGCCTGAAGTGCTTCTTCGAGGAGGGGCGGGCGCTGGCGTCGATCTACCACCCCAACGTCGTGCGCGTGCTCAACTTCTTCCGCGGCAACGACACCGTCTACATGGTGATGCAGTACGAGTCCGGGCGGTCGCTCCAGGAGCACGTGCTGCGCAACCGCAACAAAGACCAGAAGGACGTGCTGTCCGAGCGGTTCATCCGCCGCGTGTTCACCCAGGTGATGAACGGACTGCGCGAGGTCCACGCGAACCGCCTGCTGCACCTGGACGTCAAGCCGGCCAACATCTATCTGCGGATGGACGGCGCGCCGATCCTGCTCGATTTCGGCGCTGCGCGCCAGACGCTGCAGCGCGATTTCAGCAAGGTCTATCCGATGTACACGCCGGGGTTCGCCGCGCCCGAGCTCTACAAGCGCGATGCCGAACTCGGCCCCTGGACCGACGTCTACAGTGTCGGCGCCTGCATCTATGCCTGCATGTCGGGCATGCCGGCGCAGGAGGCCGACCAGCGCATGAAGGGGGACAAGATGCCCCAGGCGTTGCGGTCGTTCCGCGGCCTGTACTCGAACGAACTGATCTCGATGACCGAGCGCTGCCTGCGCCTGAATTCGCTGGAGCGGCCGCAGACGGTGTATGCGGTGCAGAAGGAATTGCTCAATAACGTGCCGGAAGTCCCCGAGTTCTCGGTGTTCGAGCGCGCCGGGGCGCGCGTGCGCCACTTCCAGGAGCGTCTTTCGCAATTCGCGAAGGACCACGACATCACCTGGTTCTGACCGATCATGCGGTTCTCCATCTATCAGGAAAGCAAGATCGGCGGCCGCAAGGTCAATCAGGACCGCATGGGCTATCTGTACACCCGCGACTGCCTGCTGATGGTGGTGGCGGATGGCATGGGCGGCCATGCGCGCGGCGAGGTGGCGGCCCAACTGACCGTGCAGACGGTGGCGGCGATGTTCGAGCGCGAGGCCAAACCCCGGCTGGCGAATCCGGCGCGCTTTCTCGAGAATGCGATCCAGGTGGCGCACCGCGAACTGCACCGCTATCGCGCCGAGCATGGGATGCCGGAGGCGCCGCGTACGACGATCGTGGTGTGCGTCGTGCAGCATGGCGTGGCGACCTGGGCGCATGCCGGCGATTCCCGGTTGTACTGGATCCGCGACGGTGCGATCGTCGACCGCACGCTCGACCATTCGCGTGTGCACCATCTCGTGAGTTCGGGACTGATCCGGGCGGAAGACGCGAAGGATCATCCGGAGCGCAACCGGATCTTCAATTGCCTGGGAGCCGACATCGATCCGGTGGTGCAGATCGGCAAGCCGGCCACCCTGCGCTTCGGCGACGTGCTGCTGCTGTGCACGGACGGCTTGTGGGGTAGCCTGTCGGATCGCGAGGTCGTCGGCCCGTTCACCGGGCAGACGGTGATGCGCGCCGTGCCGGACCTGGTGGAGACGGCGCTCGCGGCCGGCGGCCCCGAGGCCGACAACTGCACGGCCATGGCGATGTCCTGGGCCGGCGCCGCGGTCGACGACTGGATGGGCGGCCGCGACTTCGGCGTGTCGACGCGGGAGATCCCCGAGGGTGCGATCGCGTCGACGGTGCAGATGCCGCGCGCCGGAGAGGACCCGGGCGTGCTCACCGACCAGCAGATCGACGAGGCGATCTCGGAAATTCAGAACGCGATTCAACGGAGTTCAAAATGGGTGCGGGGACAGTGATGGTTCGGGGTGGAAGCCGCGGTGTCGACGAAATGCGGCCGGTGGCCATCCAGCGCGGGGCGACGCGCCATGCCGAAGGGTCGGTGCTGGTGTCGTTCGGCGATACGAAGGTGCTGTGCACCGCGTCGGTGACGGACGGCGTGCCATCCTTCCTGCGCGGCAAGGGCCAGGGCTGGCTCACCGCCGAGTACGGCATGCTGCCGCGTGCCACCCACACGCGCAGCGAGCGCGAGGCGGTGCGCGGCAAACAGAACGGGCGCACGATCGAAATCCAGCGGCTGATCGGACGCAGCCTGCGTTGCGTCGTCGATATGGCGGCGCTCGGCGAACGCACGATCCAGATCGACTGCGACGTGCTGCAGGCCGACGGCGGCACGCGCACCGCATCGATCACCGGGGCATACGTCGCCCTGGTCGATGCCGTGCGCTGGATGCGGACGCGGTTCGATCTCCCGGCCGATCCGTTGCGCGACGCGGTGGCGGCGGTGTCGGTGGGGATCGTCGACGGGGCGGTGCTCCTCGATCTCGACTATGCGGAGGACTCGCGCTGCGATACCGACATGAACGTCGTGATGACCGGCGCCGGCGGCTTCGTCGAGGTCCAGGGGACGGCCGAGGGGGCGGCGTTCCCGCGTGCGCAACTCGATGCGATGCTCGCATGCGCGGAGGGCGGAATCCGGCAACTGCTCTCGGCCCAGCGGGCGGCGCTGGGCGCATGACCGCCGGCAGCTCCGATCCCGGGGCGAGGGCCGGGAAGGACGATGCGGCGCGCCGCATCGTGCTGGCATCGAACAACGCGGGCAAGTTGGCCGAGCTGCAGGCGCTGCTGGCGCCCCTCGGCGTCGCGGTGCGCACGCAAGGCAGCCTCGGCATCGCGGCGGCGGACGAGCCGCATGAGACTTTTCTGGAAAATGCGCTCGCCAAGGCGCGCCACGCGGCACGCCTCAGCGGGCTGCCGGCGCTGGCCGACGATTCCGGTCTGTGCTGCGATGCCTTGCACGGCGCGCCGGGCGTGCGCTCCGCGCGCTTCGCCGGCGTGCACGCTAGCGATGCCGAGAACAATGCGCTGCTCGTGCGCATGCTCGACGGCGTTGCCGATCGCGCGGCCCACTACGCGTGCGTCGTGGTCGCGGTGCGCGCCGCCGCGGACCCCGAGCCGCTGGTTGCGGAGGGGCGCTGGAACGGCCGCATCGTCGACCAGCCGGCGGGCGCGGGCGGTTTCGGCTATGACCCGTATTTCGGGCTTCCGGAGTCTGGTTGCACCGCGGCCCAACTCGATCCGGCGGCAAAGAATCGCGTCAGCCATCGCGGCCAGGCGATGCGGGCGATGGCGGAACTGCTGCGGGTGCGCTGGGGGTGGTAGCAACGATCCTGCCCCCACTTTCCCTGTACATCCACGTTCCGTGGTGCGTCCGGAAGTGCCCCTATTGCGATTTCAACTCCCATGCCGTGCCCGCCGGCGAGGCGATCCCCGAGCAGGCCTATCTCGATGCCCTGATCGGGGATCTCGAATCGACCTTGCCGGCGGTATGGGGCCGCACGGTGCGCAGCGTGTTCTTCGGCGGCGGCACGCCGGGGCTGTTGTCGGGGCCGGGGGTCGCGCGGCTGCTGGCGGAAATCCGCGCCCGCATCACGCTCGAACCGGGGTGCGAGATCACGCTGGAAACCAACCCCGGCGCGCTGGAGGAGGGACGGTATGCGGCGTTTCGCGACGCCGGCGTGAACCGCCTCTCGATCGGCGTGCAGTCCTTCGATGACGCCAGCCTGCGCCGGCTGGGCCGGGTGCACGACGGCGGGCAGGCCGAGCGGGCGATCGAATCGGCGTTGCGCTCATTCGACAACGTCAATCTGGATCTGATGATCGGCCTTCCCGGCCAGGCGGAAGCGGCGGCACGACAGGACGTCGTGCGCGCGCTGGGATTCGGGACGACGCATCTGTCGGTCTATCAGTTGACGATCGAAGCCAACACCGTGTTTGCCAAGTTTCCGCCGCCGTTGCCGGAGGAGGATGTCGTGGCGCGGGCCCAGGAGGAAATCGACGGCCTGCTCGCGCAGGCGGGGTTCGAACATTACGAGGTGTCGGCCTATGCGCGGCCGGGGCGGCGCTGCCGGCACAACCTCAACTACTGGATGTTCGGCGATTACCTCGGCATCGGCGCCGGCGCGCACGCCAAGGTCACCTCGCCGGGAGGGGGCGTGCTGCGCGAAGAGCGATTCCGCGCGCCGGAGTCCTACCTGCGCAACGCCGTGCAGGGGCAATTCGTTTCCCAGCGTCGCATGGTGGCTGCCGACGATCTCGTCTTCGAATTCGCGCTCAACGCGTTTCGCCTGCGGGACGGTTTTGCGCCGTCCCTGTTGGCGGAGCGCACCGGCCTCGGCCCGGAGAAGTTCGAGCCCGGGCTGCGGGAGGGCGTGCGGCGCGGGTTGATCGCGCGGCATCCGGAGCGGATCGCGCCGACCGGGCTGGGAATGCGCTTCCTGAACGACCTGCAGGCGCTCTTCCTGCCGGCGGGCGACGGTGGTGCATCCGAAGTCGCCGCGGACTCGTGATGGGCGATCTTGGTGCGAAACCGCACCAAGATGGTGCGCCCGGGCTTGTCCGCCGGCGGGCGGACAGCAGAAAGCCGTTCCGCTTTCGCAAGGAACTTACAGGCATAATTCCTGCTTGCATATTTTCCCGTTCAGCGGTTTTCTAATTTTGGAGGAGAGGAATCGATGGGGTCGGCCAATGACGTCATGAAGATGATCGCGGATAACGAAGTCAAGTTCGTTGATCTGCGGTTCACGGATACCCGCGGCAAGGAGCAGCATGTCTCCGTGCCGACCAAGATGTTCGATGCGGAAAAGTTCACCGACGGCCACGCCTTCGACGGCTCGTCGATCGCCGGCTGGAAAGGCATCGAAGCGTCGGACATGCTGCTGATGCCCGATCCTTCGTCGGCGCGCATGGATCCGTTCCGCGAGGAAAACACCCTCATCCTCACCTGCGACGTGCATGAGCCGAACACCGGCAAGGGCTACGAGCGCGATCCGCGTTCGCTGGCGCACCGCGCCGAGGCATATCTGAAGTCGAGCGGCATCGGCGACGTCGCCTACTTCGGTCCGGAACCCGAATTCTTCATCTTCGATTCCGTGACCTGGAACGTCGACATGTCGGGTTCGTTCGTCAAGATCAAGTCCGAAGAAGCGCCGTGGTCGACCGGCATCGAATACGACGGCGGCAACCTGGCGCACCGCGCGCCGGTCAAGGGCGGCTACTTTCCGGTCCCGCCCGTCGATTCGCTGCAGGACATCCGCTCCGAGATGTGCCTGCTGCTCGAGCAGCAGGGCGTCGAGGTCGAGGTGCACCACCATGAAGTCGCGGCCC
>JAJYAR010000199.1 GCA_021779435.1 bacterium | reverse complement strand
AGGATGCGGCCGTCAGCGAGGCAGCGGACCCGGGCCATTCCACTGAAGATCGCAACCGCTGAATAGGAGGGTTCCTTCGCGATCGCGACTTGCCCGGCGCTGTCGATCACTTCGCGCTCCGTCAGCACGCCGAGGCCAAGGCCGTTCGTGCCCTTCGCGTCGGCGTACGGCGCTTCGACGTACACCAGCGACCTGCTGTCCTGCTTCCAGTCCGGAAAGGCTGCTGCGAAGCGCGCAACAGGCACCGGCTTCGCGCCGGGTTCATCCAGCCGGAGCACCTGGAGCGACGGATTGTCGTTCTTTTCGTCCAGCGAGAACGACAGGGCGACGGCACGGCCGTCCGGCGACGCACGAAGATCGACGATCTCGCCAAGGGCGGAGAACAGAGGCGCACCCGTTGCGAGCGTTGTCCCTTCGACGCGGGCCACCTGGACCTCCGTCACGGAAACCGTCGTATGACCCGGCGTGAGCCCGTGCCATTCGTCCGGTGTGAGCTTCGCCTTCACCTCCGCGCCGTGGCGCTCGCGAAGGCAGACCAAGATCACGTTTGATTCCACATTGAGAATCCGCCCGAGCGGCTCCGCATTCAGTTCTGACCAGCTCTTGCCGGCCATCAGCTCGGAACTCAGGCGGTCGGCCTCCGCCTCCACACGCTGACGCCTGTCGCCGAGCAGTGGAGCAATCGCGGACCACTCGGAGGTGCTATAGCGCCGCGACACAATCAGCCGCTGCGATCCGCCGGCCCACTCTGCAAATCCGACATCGGTCAACGGCGTCTTGGTCAGGTTGCCGTCCCGGTCGCACAGATACAGCGAGCCGTCCTTGGCGATGACGGCGGCACGATTCCCATCAGGCGACCAGGTCAGCCGCTTCTCCAGGCAGCCGGACACAAGCACGACAGCTGCGATCGAAAGCGCGCACAGCAGGTGGCGCGAAAATGCATGAAAACGGGTGTTCATTGTTTTTCCTCCAAAAGGGGTTTCCGGGAGGGTGACTCCCAGCGCAGGCGGTAGCGCGCCGGCACGCGATCCACTCCCAAACGGGCCGCATCGAGCTGGGCGAGCGTACGCTGATTCCAGAGATCCGGGGCCGTCACACCGGGCGGCTGCCCAGCCGGTCGAACATCTTCCTGAGATGCCACCGGGACCTCGGGGTGAGTCGCTGCGACCCGCACCACCGGCGAAGGGCGGCCCAGCCATCCAAGCGCCGCGCCCACCGCGAGGGATGCGGCGATCTTGAGCGGCTGCGCCCTGCTCCACCAGGATGAACGCCCTTGCAGCGCAGCGCTGTCGGGCGCCGTCTGCAGAACGGCCGCACGCCAGCGGGGCTTCGGCAGCGAATCGTCGCGTGAGCGCACCGCTTGCGGATCGGAAAGGGACGACGTCGCGGCTGATACGGTCAGGGATATCCTGGCTGCGCGGGCCGCGCATTCCGGATCGCGCGCCAGGTGTTCGTCGAGCATTTCCGCGGCCTCGGGCGAGAGTTCCCCGAGCGCGCGGTCCAGGATCAGGGCATCGAGCGATTCAGGCTTCATTGGAAGTGGTCGTGTGGGTTGTGGGATTCACGGTCGGATTGAGCACCTGCTGGAGCCGGAGTACGGCATGGTGCAGCCGCGAGCGCACCGTTCCGATGGGAACATTCAGCACCTCGGCGATTTCGGCGTACGAGAGCTCTTCCTGCAGTTTCAGGTGGAGCGGCTCACGGTGAGTCTCGGGAAGAGCGGCGATCGCAGTCCGCATCGCTTCGATGCGGTCATCCGGGATCTCCTTCGCAACATCGGGATGCTCCTCGTCCAGCGGCTCGCTTGCACGCGTCCGCCGGGCCACGTCGGCACCGACATGACGCGCGATTCCAAACAGGTACGCCCGGACCGAGACCGCCGCCGCCATCCTGTCCTTCTGCCGCCATGCCCGCAGGAACGTCTCCTGGAGGAGGTCGTCTGCCAGCGTGGCGGTCGCGCTCCGCCGCCGAAAATACGCGAGCAGTGCCGGGCCGGTCTCGGCATAGTGACGTTCGAGTTGCAGGGTGATGTCATCCATTGACGGCCGGCGGCTGAGCAGCCGGTTCACCCTATACGTCGCAAGTACCCGCGTGAAAGTTCATTCAGGTCTTCGCGCCTCGCGAAAACCTACTTCAGCGTCGCGAAGGCAAGACTGACGGCGAATCCGATGAAGACCACGCCGAGCACGCGGTCGATCCAGTGGCCGTGGCGGATGAACCGGCGGCGGACGATGTCCTGCGTGAACGCGAACGAGACGAATGCGAACCACACCGCCGTCATCACCGCCATCCAGAGCCCGTAACCCGCCTGGATCAGGCGGGGCGTGTGCGGGTTGATGATGACCGTGAACACAGCGACGAAGAACAGCGTCGCCTTCGGATTGCCCACCGCGTTCGTCAGAAAACCGGTCATGAAGGCGCCGTGGGGATTCGGCGTGCCGCCGCCCGGCTTCGTAGCGATCTCGTCCCGCGGTTTCGAGCGCAACGACTGGATGCCAACCCAGGTGAGATACGCGGCACCGGCGTATTTCACGATGCTGAAGAGCAGCGGCGAGCTCATGATCAGGAGCCCGATTCCGAGCAGCGAGTAGGTGATGTGAACGAGTATGCCCGCTCCGATCCCCAGGCTCGTCCACACTGCGGTCCGTCTCCCATGCGCCAGGCTTTGCTTCAGCACGAGCGCGAAGTCCGGGCCGGGGCTGGCGACGGCGAGCAGGTGCACGAGCACCACTTTGCCAAACTCGACCCAGTAATCGTGCATCACGCCCACGCCATCCGCGTCGCCGGTCGCACCTCGCCTGGCGGGGACACGAGAGAATGCTCGGACGCGCGGTGCCTCACAGCGCGATCTGTTTGAACTGCGGATCGGAAACGATCCGATCGAGCTTCTTCGTTTCAACGAACGACCGGATCTCGCGGCTCTCGGGATAGCGTTCGAGCAGCTTCGTCTGAAGCGCGCGGGCGTCGTCGATCCGGCCCAGCAACGCGAGCACGTAAACCTGGTTCAGCGCGGCATCCGTCTGCTTCTTGTCCGCCTTCACCACGTCTTCCGCCGCCTTCAACGCGTTCTTGTATGCATCCCTGGCCTCCGACTGCCTCGAAAGGCGCACGCGCATCGCTCCGAGGGAAATCCAGTACGTGGGATCGTCAGGGCAAAGTTTGGTCGCCTGGGCCATCAACCCCTCCGCCCGGGCATAGTCCCGCAGCCCCGCCGCGAAGTTCGCCTCGCTCGACAGTGCGATCGCCTGCTTGCGGGCTGTCTGCGAGATCTCCTTCTTTCCGCAGCCTGCGGTAATGGTCAATGCCACCGCGAGGATCAGGCATGTCAGGGGCTTCATGGTAGCGCCATTCCGATTGTTCCCGCGCCATTCGTCAATTCCCGGGTGTGCGCGCCCCGTTTGGGCCGGCAGCGCGAGCCCAAGCGCGCTGGGGACAGCGCGCTCCACCTGTCTGATTCAAGGTGAAACCCGCTGTCCCAGCGGGTTCGGCTCGGAATTCAAGACCACGTTGTACCCACTCAATATCCAAGCGCGCTAGGGACAGCGCGCTCCACCTGCCTGATCCAAGGTGGAACCCGCTGTCCCCAGCGGGTTCGGCTCGGAACTCAAGACCACAATCCTCAAAGGTCCGGCGGCACCGTCGCGATGGCTTCCTCGATGGTGGTGAGGCCGTCCCTTACCTTCGCGAGGCTGTCCTGGTGCAGCGTCTTCATTCCGCCGCGCATCGCCATCTTCTTCAATTCGGCGGCTTCCGCCCCCTTGTTGATCCCCTCGATGAGTTCATCGTTGGTGATCATCAGCTCGTGAATACCAACACGGCCCTTGTAGCCGCTGCCGCCGCACTTCGGGCAGCCTTTCGGGTTTGCCTTGAAGATGGGCCCGCTCCAGCCGATCGCCTTCTGGAGAATTTCCACCTCGCGTGCGCTCGGCTCGATCTGCTGCCGGCACTGTTTGCAGACGCGTCGCATCAGGCGCTGTGCGCACACGCACAGCAGCGAGGATGAAATCATGAACGGCTCGATGCCCATGTCCGTCAGACGGCCGATCGTCGTCGGCGCGTCGTTCGTGTGAAGCGTCGAGAGCAGAAGATGGCCGGTGAGCGCCGCCTCGACGGCGATGCCCGCCGTCTCCTTGTCGCGGATTTCGCCGACGAGAATGATGTCGGGATCCTGCCGGAGAAACGCCCGGAGCGCCGTGGCGAAAGTCAGCCCGATCTGCCGGTGCATCTGCATCTGGTTGATGCCGGGAAGCGTGTACTCGATCGGATCCTCCGCCGTGCGGATGACCACGTCCGACGTGTTCACCTCGTTCAGCGCCGAGTACAGGGTCATCGACTTGCCGGAGCCGGTCGGTCCGCAGTGCAGGATCATCCCGTACGGCTGGCGGATGCACTCGCGGTATTTCGAAAGATTCTCCTCGCTGAAACCGAGCGCCGGCAGCGGCAGCGTGGTCTTCTGTTTGTCGAGGATACGCATCACGACGCCTTCGCCATGGTTCAGCGGAGCGGTCGAAACGCGAAGGTCGAGATCCAGATCCTTTTTCGTGTACTGCTTGAAAACGATGCGCCCGTCCTGCGGCAGCCGGCGTTCGGCGATGTCGAGGTTGCACATGATCTTCAGGCGGGCAACCAGCGCCGGGCCGACCTTCTTCGGCAGCCTCAGTTTCTCAAGGCAAAGACCGTCGATGCGGTAGCGGACCACCACGTCGTGCTCCTGCGGCTCGACATGGATGTCGCTCGCGCCCGAGTAGTATGCCTCCTCGATGATGCGGTTCGAAAGCTGGATGATCGGACCCGACTCCTCGCTGACGTCCTCGTCCTTGAGTTCCGCCTCGCTCCCCTCGCCGCCGTATTCCGCACCGATCTGGTGCACGACATCGTCGAAGCCGGCAGCCTGGTCCTTCTTGCCAAACTTGTCCTTGATGTCCTTTTCGCGCGCCAGAAGACGAACGACGTTCTTGCCGGTCATCTCGTGGATCTTCGTGACGACCGTGACCTCGAACGGATTTCCGAAGGCGACGAGAAGCATCTCGCCCACCTGGCCGACGGGGAGGACCGCGTTCTGCTCGCAGAATTCCTGGGGCAGCCGCTCGAAGGTCTTGGGCGTCACCCGAAACCGGGCGACATTGAACGGCGAGAGGTTGAGCGCCCTCGCCTTGGCCACGAGGCATTGCAGCGGCGAAACGCGAAACTCCTCCTGAAGCAGCTTGTCCAGCGCGTCGCCGGTGATGTCGTCCGTCCGGGCCGCGAGCGTGGTCCTCTGCTCGTCCGTCAGCCGGCCCATGTCGACCAGCGTGGAGACGATCTGAAGCTGAATTTTGCCGAGCGCCATGGTGTCAGCCGATCACCGCCGGAACGGCAGGCTTTCCATCCGGCACCGGGCCGGCGAACTTTTCGAGGTAATCGGCGATCATCTCGAGCGTGGTGCCATACCAGACGATCTGTCCGCCCAGGTGCTTCTCCCACTGCGACCTCACGGCCGGGCTGAGGTAGTACGCCGTCGCGACAAACCAGAAATCCTCCTCGCGATCGAACGGCACGGTCCAGGTTGCCCAGCACAGGCCGGGGTCGGTCATCTTCTTGGCGTCGTCATGCACATCGATCGTCTGCAGATCGATGAGGCCGATGCCCTCGGTCTCGACGAGATGGTGCAGGACGTCGTCCTCCTTCACCACCTTGGTGTCGTACGCCAGGATCCCCAGGATCGTGCACTGACGCGGCTGGTCGGCCGAGGACAGCTCGATGAGCTT
>JAJYAR010000198.1 GCA_021779435.1 bacterium | reverse complement strand
TGGCACACCCCGCCCTCTGCGGAGGCCGGCTACATCGGTCCGGACACCCTGCCTTGTTGTAGCCGCGGTCCGCAGACCGCGGTGCGTTCCGCGGCGGGCCCAGCGGTCCCGCCCTACCATTGGCAAACCCCGGCCTCTGCGGAGGCCGGCTACACCGGTCCGGATACCCTGCCTTGTTGTAGCCGCGGTCCACAGACCGCGGTGCGTTCCGCGGCGGGCCCAGCGGTCCCGCCCTACCGTCGGCAAACCCCGGCCTCTGCGGAGGCCGGCTACATCGGTCCGGACACCCTGCCTTGTTGTAGCCGCGGTCCACAGACCGCGGTGCCTGGAGTACCCCGCTCCGTCAGACCTTCACCCTTTCCCGCTTCAGTCCGCCGGCGAGAGCTCGAACATCCGGTCGATGCAACGCGCCGCGCGCTGGCGCATGGTCTCGTCCAGCGTGACCACCTGATCGGGCCGCGGCTCGCGCAGGACCTGCAGCACCTTCTCCAGCGAATTCAACTTCATGTACGGACACAGCCGGCAGCCACCGATGAAGGTCTTTTCGGACGCCTCGACCTGCAGCCTGCCCACGAGCCCGCACTCCGTCAGCATGAGGAAGTAGGGTGCCGACGTGGACTTCACGTATTTCATCATCGCCCCCGTGCTGCCGACGAAGTCCGCCACGCGCGCAACCTCCGGCGTGCACTCCGGGTGCGCGACAACCTTCAGTCCTGGAAACTGGATCCGCGCCTGTTCGATGTCGGCCGGCGTGAACTCGTCGTGCACCACGCAGGTGCCGTCCGAGGTGATGATCTCCTTGTTGACCCCGCGTTTCCTCATCTCGTCGCGGACGTTCTGGCCCATCAGCCGGTCGGGTACGAAGAGGATTCGCTTCGCCGGCAGGTGCTCGACGATGTGGTAAACGTTGCCCGACGTGACGCACACGTCCGACTCCGCCTTCACTTCTGCGGTGCTGTTGATGTAGCAGACCACCGTCGCGTCCGGATAGGCGGCCTTCAGTTTCCGAACATCCTCTCCCGTGATCGAGTCGGCCAGGGAACAACCCGACTCCCGATCCGGCACCACGACCATCGCCTCGGGCGAGAGAATCTTCGCTGTCTCGGCCATGAACACGACGCCGGCGAACACGATCATCTTTGCCTGCGATTCCTTAGCCTTCAGGCTGAGGAAGTAGGAGTCACCGCGGAAATCCGCCACGCCGTAGATGATCTCCGGCTCGACGTACGAGTGCGCCAGGATGACCGCCCCCTTCTCCTTCTTCAACCGATTGATCTCCAACGTAAGCGGCGCGATCTCACGGCAGGTGTCGATGTTCCACTTCTTGCCACGCGGATCGCACTCGACGTGCATCATCGAGCGCAGCAGTCGCTCGGCTTCGAGTTCAACGGCATCAATCGTGGCGACGGTCATCGCGGCGAATGAAAGTTCATCTCCCCTCGCAGTCAAAGCCCGAGCGTGTCGCAAACCTCGTCGTGGCGCGCCCTGCTGCGCTGACTGCGTGTGTGCGCCAATGGCCTTCGGCTGTGGGTTGCGCGCATGCCGAGGAACGTTGCGAGCAAGCTCGCAACCTACGTCCTCCTGGGTGGAACGAAGGACCCGCTCGCCCACGCGTCGCAGGCCTGGGCTAGGATCATCCGCCGTCGCGCGTCCTGCGCCCTCGACTTCGATCGCCAGACAACGAAGCTACCGGTTCGCCCCTTGCCCCGGCTGAATCGCGAACCGTGAACTTTCCGCCATGAACCGTCGCCAATTTCTCCAGTCCGCCGCCGCCACCGCCGTCGTCGCTTCGCTTCCCCTCGCGGTTCGCGCCCAGAACCGCCCGGCAGGCAAGGTCTTCGATGTCCGTGACTTTGGCGCCACTGGCAACGGCACGACCCTCGACACGGCTGCCATCCAGCGCGCGATCGACGAGGCCGCGGCCGCCGGCAACGGTGCGCAGGTTCTCCTCCGTGGCGGCAAGCGCTACCTCATCGGGGCGCTGAAGCTCCGCGGCGGGATAGATTTCCACCTCGCCGACGACGCCCGGTTGCTCGTCAGCACGAATCCCGCCGACTTCAAGGATGATGCCGCGCTCTCGGCTCTCGATGCGAAGGGCCTGCGTATCAGCGGCACGGGCACAATCGACGGGCGCTCGCCCGAGTTCATGGAGTCGTACGATGCGGCGGGCGAGTGGTGGAAACCGAAGGCCTTTCGCCCCCGCCTGATGGTGCTGAACGGCTGCAGCGACCTGGAAATCTCAAACGTGACCTTCTTCCAGGCGCCAAGCTGGACGCTCCACCTCATGGGCTGCGAGCACGTGCTCGTCGATGGCATCAGGATCCGCAACCAGCTCGACGTCCCGAACTGCGATGGCATCGACCCCGACCATTGCCGCGACGTCGAGATCCGCAATTGCAACATCGTGTGCGGCGACGACGCCATCGTCATCAAGACCACCCGCCAGGGTGCCGCGTACGGACCGTCCTCCCGCATCCGCGTCCACGACTGTGTGCTCGAAACCCAGGATTCCGGGCTGAAGATCGGCACCGAGACGACGCAGGACATCACGGATGTCCGCTTCGAACGTTGCGAAGTGCGCAACGGCTGCCGCGGGCTCTGCATCCAGCTTCGCGACGGGGGCAACGTGTCGAATGTCGAGTTCCGTGACATCCGGTTCACCTCGCGCTACTTCTCCGATCCGTGGTGGGGACGCGGCGAGGCGATTTCGTTTACCGCCCATCCCCGGACTCCCGAGACAAAACCGGGCACAATCAGCGACGTGCGCGTGGTCAATGTCACGGGGCGCGCCGAGAACAGCGTCCGGATCAACGGCTCGGCGCAAAGCCGGATCCGCAACGTGAGGTTTGAAAACGTCGCGGTGACGCTCGACCGCTGGACGAAGTATCGTGGCGGGCTGTGGGACAACCGCCCCACGACGGCGCTGCCCGCGATCGAGGAGCACGGGACGTGCGGCTTCAGTGTCCGCCACGCCGACAACATCACCCTGAAGGACTGCCGTGTGGCGTGGGGAACGAACAGCCCGGAGTATTTCACACACGCGCTCGAGGCCGAGGACGTGACGAAGCTGGAATATCCCGGCTTTGCCGGTGACGCCGCGCACCCCGGGCGCGACAAAGCCATAGTGGTCCGCTGAGCAGGGAACGCATCCACGGCCCCGCACCACGCGGGACGCGGCAACCAAAAGCCGAAGATCGGTAAAAAGGATTTGACGAAGGGAAGCAAATGAGGATGGTGGCGGGATGAAAGTCCGGCTGCTTCTGCTTTTCGCCGCGGGTCTTTGCTCGTTGGGAGCGCAACCTGCCGCTTCGCTTCTGGGGGGCAGGATTGCGGCCCTGGCAAACGACGGGGCGCCCCTGAAGGATGCGGTGGTGCTCGCGGCTGAGGAGCCGGATTCACCGGAAACCGCAACTGAGGCGGCGGAAGTGGCGAGGCTTGAGAGGCTGCCGGCGATTCCGATCCCGATTCAGGACGAGACGCTTGCCGGTGCGATCACCGTCATCGCGTCAGCCGCCGGAATGAATTTCATCGCACCCTCGACCCAGGATCTTCCGGAGCGCATCACGCTGACGACGAAGGTGAGCCCGTGGAGGCTGCTGAATCGCCTCGGCGAACGTTACGCGTTCTCGATGTCGTGCCGCGACGGAATCTGGGAATTCAACCGCGAGGCGGCGGGCTCGGTGATGGCCCGGGTGTACTTCCTCAAGCACACGAATCTGGATGTCTATCGGACGTCGCAGAACTCGTTCTCGAATGTGGGCTCCGTCACGTCGCTGGCCTCTCCGGAGAGTGCGGGAACGCAGGGCGGCATGGTCTTCTCGGCCCAGACGCAGAAGATCATCGACGATATCCGCGATCTGATCGGTCTTCCCTCCTCGAAGATCCTTCAGGAGCCCGCTTCGGCACAGGCGGAGCCGGCTCATCCGACCCCGAAGTCTTCCGAGGCGCCGGACGCCAGGACCGCGGCAAAGGTCATCTACATTCCCGATGTGAACGCACTCTACGTGGCTTGTTCGCGCCCGCAGCACGACCTCGTTTCCGGATATATCCGACTGATCGACCAGCCGCCCCGTCAGGTGCACATCGAGGCGAGGTTCTTTGAGACGAGTTGGGATCCCAAGGCGATCCTCGGGATCAACCCGCAGAACTTCCAGCCGCGCGTGTCGTTGTCACAGATTCAGGCGGACGTGAACTTGTCCCGGCTTTCCGCAAGCAACGAGCGGGCGGTGCTGACGGTCGACGATCTCTCCCTGCAGATGAACGCGCTTCGCTCGGACTCGCGGAGCAGGCTTGTGCAGAACCCGACGGTGGTCACGGCCAACAACCACGAGGTGTACTTTTCGGTGGGAGACGAAGAGCCGTTCGTCTCGTCGAACAACGTCTATGCGGGCGTGGCGAATGCGGGCTTTGGCTCGACCACCGCCAGTGTGTCGATCCGCCGGATCGGCACCTCGGTGAACGTCGTGCCGACGATCTTTGACGGCGAGGACGGGGGGAAGCGGCGCATCCGGCTTGTGGTCCGGATCGAGGTGGGCGCCCTGAAGGGATTCCGTTCCGTGAATTCGATCAACATCCCGGTGGTGACCTCGCAGAAGTACGAGTACACGACCTACGTCGAGGATAACCAGGTGCTGGCTTTTGGCGGACTCTCGGGGATCGGCGAGTCCGACGGCGTCACCAAGGTGCCGATCGCCGGCGACGTTCCCGTGGTTGGTTACCTGTTCAAATCGAAGTCGCGCGAGGTTCACCAACGGAACCTCGTCGCCTACATCATTGCCCGCGTCGTCTCGGAGCCTGAGAAGGTCGCCCTCCCGGAGATGACCCTGCGCGATCCTGACGGCGCGAGCAGGAAATCGGTGTTTCCAGAGTAGCCCCGACACCATGGGCTTTGCGCTCGATCAATTTGGCGTGGATCTGACGGCACGCGCGGTCGCCGGCCGGCTGGATCCGGTGTTCGGACGAGAGCGGGAGATCGGCAGGGTGATTCGCGTGCTCTCGAGAAAGACGAAGAACAACCCCGTGCTGCTGGGTGAACCGGGCGTAGGCAAGACGGCGGTCGTGGAGGGATTGGCGCAACGGATCGCCAGCGGCGAGGTGCCCGGCGCGCTCGGCGGGTTGTCGGTGTTTTCCTTGAACCTCGGAAGCCTCCTGGCCGGCACCGGCTATCGTGGCGACTTCGAGAAGCGGCTCGAACTTCTGGTCGCGGAGCTGCGGAGGCCCGGCACGCGTCGTATTCTCTTCGTGGATGAACTCCATCTCCTGTGCAGGGCAGGGAAGAGCGAAGGCGGGCTCGATGCCGGAAACCTCCTGAAGCCGCTGCTCGCCCGCGGTGAACTGCCCTGTGTCGGCGCGTCCACGCCCTCCGAGTGGCGCGAGTTGACCGAGGCGGATCCCGCGTTGGAGCGTCGCTTTCAGCCGGTCAGCGTCCCCGAGCCATCGGTCAGCGAGACCCTCGATATCCTTCGCGCTCTGCGCTCCCGGTTCGAGGACCACCACGAGGTTGAGATCGCCGATGAGGCGCTCGAGGCCGCCATCGCAGGGTCCTCTGCTCCCGACCGGAGGCTGCCAGACCGCGCGATCGACCTGCTGGACGAAGCGTGCGCGCTGGTCCGCCTGTCCAGGAAAGGAGCCGGTTCGGAGGAACTCGAGTCGGCCAGACGCGCCCTTGCGCACGCGACGGAACGATTTGATCTGAACGAGGTCGCGCGTCTGCGCCGGCACCTCGCGGCGGCGCTCCGAAATCAGCCGCGGCCTG
>JAJYAR010000197.1 GCA_021779435.1 bacterium | reverse complement strand
GTTTCGAAGGCGCGAACGTGATCTTCGATACCTGGGTTCACCCGTTGATGATGGGTCTCGAGGAACACCTGTTGACGATGTTCCGCGACGACTTCGAGTTTCACGACGACGCGCCGCCGTCGCATCTGGGGCCGGCGCCCGCGCCGGCAACCGCATCGAAATCGACCCCGGCACCGACGCCGGCCGCGGCGGACGCCTTCCCGTGGCATGCGGATGCCGAGAAGGAACTCGCGAAAATTCCGTTCTTCGTGCGCGGCAAGGCGCGCCGCAACACCGAACGCTTCGCCCGGGAGCGCTCGGTTCCAGTGATCACGGTGGAGACCCTCTACGATGCCAAAGCGCATTTCAGCCGCTGAGCGGAAGGCTGTCCGAATCGTCCTCGTCACGATGGACAGCCATCTGTCGAGCGCGACACGTCGCGCCGGCGACCGGCTGCGGCGGGAGACGCCCGGCGCATCGCTCGAAATACATGCGGCCGACGAATGGGGCAGCGACGCCGCGGCGCTCGACCGGTGCCGCGAGGCGATCGCGGGTGGGGACATCGTCGTCGTGACGATGCTGTTCATGGAGGATCACTACCTCCCGCTGATCGACGCGCTGCGGGCGCGTCGTGATCGCTGCGATGCATTGATCTGCGCGATGTGCGCCGGCGAGGTGGTGCGCCTCACGCGCATGGGACGGTTCGTGATGGACGGCTCGAGCGGCGGCCCGCTCGCGTTGCTGAAGCGGCTGCGCGGCGGCAAGAAGAAATCCGGCGCGGCGGGTGCGGACCAGATGAGAATGTTGCGCCGGATCCCGCAGTTTCTGCGCTTCATTCCGGGCACCGCGCAGGACGTGCGCGCCTACTTCCTGACGCTGCAGTACTGGCTCGCCGGTTCGGAGGAAAACATTCTCAACATGGCGCGCTACCTCGCCGGCCGTTATGCGGGATCCGCCGGGGGCGCGGAGCGGGCCTCCACCGGGGAATTCGCCAGGGCGCTGCCGCCGCTCGAATACCCGGAAGTCGGCGTTTATCACCCCGCTTTGCGCGGGCGCTTCGCCGACGACGCGGGCGCGCTGCCCGCGGGCGGCGGCGCCGGCACGGTCGGCTTGTTGATGCTGCGCTCCTATCTCCTGTCGGGCAATTGCGGCCATTACGACGGGGTCATAGAGGCGCTCGAGGCGCGCGGCCTGCGTGTTGTGCCGGCCTTCGCCGCCGGTCTCGATGCGCGGCCCGCGATCGAGCGGTTTTTCGTGAAGGACGGCGTTGCGCAAATCGATGCGTTGCTGTCGCTGACCGGGTTCTCGCTGGTCGGCGGCCCCGCCTATAACGACTCCAAGGCGGCCGAGGAGACCCTGGCGGCGCTCGACGTTCCGTACCTCGCGGCGCATCCGGTCGAGTTTCAGACGCTCGAGGAATGGGAGAGTTCGGAACGCGGACTGATGCCGGTCGAGGCGACGATGATGGTTGCCATTCCGGAACTCGACGGTTCGTCGGGTCCGATGGTCTTCGGCGGCCGCTCCGCGAACGGCGCGCGCGCGTCGGACATGGCCGCGCATCCTGAACGGTCGACCATGCTCGCCGCACGAGTGGCAAAACTCGTCGCGTTGCGCCGGGCCGAACGCGCCGATCGCAAGGTGGCGGTCGTGCTGTTCAACTTTCCGCCGAATGCCGGCAACACCGGCACCGCCGCGCACCTGGCCGTGTTCGACTCGCTGCACCGCGTGTTGAACGCGATGAAGACCGCCGGATACCGCGTCGACGTGCCGGCGGACGCCGATGCGCTGCGGCAGAGGATCATCGCGGGAAATGCGTCGCGGCATGGTGCGCTCGCCAATGTGCACGCGCGCGTCCCGGTGAACGACCATGTCCGCCGGGAACGTCACCTGCGGGAAATCGAGGCGCAATGGGGTCCGGCACCGGGACGCCATAACAGCGACGGTTCCTCGATTCACATCCTCGGCGAGCGATTCGGCAATGTGTTCGTCGGAGTCCAGCCGGCCTTCGGCTACGAGGGCGACCCGATGCGGCTGCTGTTCGAGAAGGGCTTCGCCCCGACTCATGCCTTCAGCGCCTTCTATCGCTACCTGCGCGAGGATTTCGGGGCGCACGCCGTGCTGCATTTCGGCACGCACGGTGCCCTCGAATTCATGCCGGGCAAACAGAGCGGTTTGTCCGGCGCGTGCTGGCCCGATCGGCTGATCGGCGATCTGCCCAACGTGTATCTTTATGCCTCGAACAACCCGTCGGAAGGCACGATCGCCAAGCGCCGCTGCGGCGCGACGCTGGTCAGCTACCTCACGCCGCCGATCGCGAACGCGGGCCTGTACCGCGGACTGATCGAGCTGAAGGCATCCGTCGACGCCTGGCGCTCCGCGGTCGGCGAAGTGCCGGCCGATGCCGATGCGGCCGCCGCGCGCGCCGTGCTCGCCTCCCGCATCCAGGCGCAGGCCGCGGCGCTGGACCTGGCGCAGCCGGCTCCGGCGTGGGAAGGCGGTGCGGATGCGGCGATCGTCAAGCTCGCCGCGCAGATTTTGGAGCTCGAGTACACGCTGATCCCGCATGGTCTGCACGTGGTCGGCGGTGCGATCGGGCCCGAGCAACGCGTCGATTTTCTCGCCGCGATCGCCGAGGCGTCGCATGGGACGCGCCTCGATCGGGACGCGCTGCGCTCCCTGGTGGACGGCGCCCCCGCGGAACGCGCGCTGGAAGCGGCCGGTGTCCCCGCGGACGACAAGATGCGCGCGCTGTTCGCGGACCTCGGCGATATTGACCGCGCGCTGCGCGAGGAGCGCGAAATCGACGCGATCATCCGCGCGCTCGACGGCCGGTTCCTGCGTCCGGCGCCGGGCGGCGACGTCGTGCGCAACCCGGCGGTGCTGCCGACGGGCCGCAACCTGCACGGCTTCGACCCGTTCCGCATTCCGAGCGCCTTCGCCGTTCTGGACGGTGCGCGCCAGGCCGCGAAACTCATCGCCCGCCACATGGCCGACGGCAATCCCTTTCCAGAGTCCATGGCGATCGTGCTGTGGGGGACCGACAATCTGAAGAGCGAGGGTGGGCCGATCGCGCAGGTGCTCGCACTGATCGGCGCCCGCCCCCGCTTCGACGGCTACGGACGCATCGCCGGAGCGACGCTCATTCCACTCGCCGAACTTGGTCGGCCGCGGGTCGACGTCATGACCACCTTGTCGGGCATATTCCGGGATTTGCTGCCGCTCCAGATCAAACTGCTCGCCGAGGCCTCGTTTCTCGCCGCGTCGGCCGAAGAGCCGCTCGACCAGAATTTCGTCCGCAAGCACGCCCTCCGCTATCGCGAGGAGCACGGCTGCGATCTTGAAACCGCCGCGCTGCGTGTATACGGAAATGCCGAGGGCACCTATGGCGCCAACGTCAATCATCTGATCGAGAACGGCCGCTGGGACGAACAGGACGAACTCGCGGAGACTTTCACCCGGCGCAAGAGCTTCGCGTACGGCCGCTCGGGCCGCGCCGAGCCGCGGCCGAAGCTGCTGGCGAGCGTGCTCGCGGACGTGCAGCTCACCTACCAGAACCTCGAGTCGGTTGAGCTTGGCGTGACGACGGTCGACACGTACTTCGACACCCTCGGCGGGATCAACAGCGCCGTGCGCCGGGCAAAGCGCGGCGCATCGACACCGGTCTATATCGGTGATCAGACCACGGGCGCGGGCACGGTGCGCACGCTGTCCGAACAGGTCGCGCTAGAAACCCGCACACGCACGCTCAATCCCAAATGGTACGAGGGGATGCTCGCTCACGGCTTCGAAGGCGTGCGGCAGATCGAGGCCCATGTCACCAACACGATGGGATGGTCGGCGACGACGGGCGCGGTCCAACCCTGGGTGTACCACCAGATCACGCAGACCTTCATCCTCGATCCGCAAATGCGCGCCCGGCTGGCCGAATTGAACCCGGGCGCGTCCGCCAAGGTCGCGAACCGGCTTATCGAGGCTTCGGAGAGGCGCTACTGGCAGCCCGACGAACAGGTGCTCGCGGCGCTGCGCGCCGCGGGCTCGGAACTGGAGGACCGCTTGGAAGGCATATACGAAGGAGTCGCGGCATGACCCCCGCGTTTGCGCCGGCCGATGGCGAAGGCAGCGTGCAGGTCGCGCTCGATCCGACCGTGAAAATCGACTGTGCGAAGGTGTTCGCCGTCTACGGCAAGGGCGGGATCGGCAAGAGCACGACCTCGTCGAATCTGTCGGCGGCGTTCTCCAAGCTCGGCAAGCGGGTCCTGCAGATCGGCTGCGATCCGAAGCACGACTCGACCTTCACGCTCACCAAACGCCTCGTTCCGACGGTGATCGACGTGCTGGAGTCCGTCGATTTCCACAGCGAGGAGCTGCGCGTCGAGGACTTCGTCTATCAGGGATACAACGGAGTCATGTGTGTCGAGGCCGGCGGACCGCCGGCGGGCACGGGTTGCGGCGGCTATGTCGTCGGCCAGACGGTGAAGCTGCTGAAGGAACACCACCTGCTCGAGGATACCGACGTCGTGATCTTCGACGTCCTCGGCGACGTGGTGTGCGGGGGATTCGCGGCGCCGCTGCAGCACGCGGCCCGGGCGCTGATCGTCACCGCGAACGACTTCGACTCGATCTTCGCGATGAACCGCATCGTCGCGGCGATCCAGGCGAAATCGAAGAACTATGCCGTGCGGCTCGGCGGCGTGATCGCCAACCGCAGCGTCGCGACCGATCAGATCGACAAGTTCAACGAACGGACCGGGCTGCGAACCATGGCGCGGTTTCCCGATCTGGACGTGATCCGCCGCAGCCGCCTGAAGAAATCCACCTTGTTCGAAATGGAATCGGATCCCGAGGTCGACGCGGTGCAGGCCGAATACCTGCGTCTCGCGCAGTCCCTCTGGGAGGGCACGCCGCCGATGGACGCGGGACCCTTGAAGGACCGCGAGATCTTCGATCTGCTGGGATTCGACTGATGGCGCTCGCGGACTACCAGGAGCGGCGCGTCCAGCTCCAGAACTACTTCGATCGCACGGCGGTCGACGCCTGGGCGCGCCTGACATCGACCGCGCCGGTCGGGCGGATTCGCGCGACGGTACGCGCGGGCCGCGACCAGATGCGCGCCGCCCTGCTCGGATGGCTGCCCGCGGACCTGGACGGGACGCGGCTGCTCGATGCCGGCTGCGGCACCGGCGCGCTCAGCGTCGAGGCCGCACGGCGCGGCGCCGCCGTCGTCGCCATCGACTTGTCGCCGACTCTCGTGCGAATCGCGCGCGAGCGCCTGCCGGTGGATCTGGGCGGGGGCCGCATCGATCTACGCACCGGCGACATGTTGGATGCATCGCTGGGCACCTTCGAGCACGTCGTCGCAATGGATTCGCTGATCCACTATCGTACCGCCGACATGGTGCGTGTGCTCGGGGCGCTGGCCGAGAGAACCCGGCATTCCATTCTCTTCACCTTCGCCCCCCGAACGCCGCTGCTTGCGGCGATGCACGCGGTCGGCCGGATGTTTCCCCGGGCGGATCGGGCTCCGGCGATCGAGCCGGTCGCGGAGGCGCGCCTGCGTGACGCGTTGCGGGCCGAACCGCTGCTGCGAGGTTGGCGCCCCTCGCGTACGCTGCGCGTCGCGAGCGGGTTCTACACGTCCCAGGCGCTGGAGATCGTGCGGGAATGAGCCGGTTCAAGGACAAGATGACCCGGCGATGGATGCGGCTGGGCACGGAATTCCTCCCGTTCGCGGACTCGGCTACGACCGAGCTGCCGCCCGGCAGTCTTTTGCGCCTGTCCCTGTTGCAAGGCACCATCGGCATGTCGACGTTG
>JAJYAR010000196.1 GCA_021779435.1 bacterium | reverse complement strand
GCGTCGCCTCGCCCCAGCCGTGCAAGCCGTCTACGTCCGTCTCCACTTTCACGAACACCCAGTTGCGCATCCGCGCGTTCACTACCACGGTCCGGATCTGCGTGATCTTCATGCCGGGCTCTAAAGTATCACGCGGCTGTCGCCTTCGCGCCTCGTCAGCCGCTGCCGGTCGAGAAACTCGAGCAGCGGAATCGCGTATTTGCGCGACACGCCGGTCCATTGCTTGAACTCTCCCACCTGAAACCGGGCCCCGCGCCGCGCCGCCAGCAGCGTACGCAGCGAGTCGAGCGCCGTGCGATGGAAAATCAGGTCATCGCCGACCTTCACCAGGCTCTGCTTGCGAAGCAGAATCTGCAGAAGCGTCCGCGAACGCACCGGGTCGATGCCGGTGCTCGACAGCACTTCCTGCGTGGAAGGCACGGCCAGTCCGGCGCGCTCAAACGCCCCCTCGATCTTTCGCGTGGCGGACTCTTCGTCTTCCCCCAGCGCCACGCGGTGCGTCTTGAGCCGCACCGTTTCCCCCTCCGCAACGGCGTCCTTGCTTTCGCCGAGCAGCGCCTCGAAAACAAACGCGGGCGCCTCGCCCAGAACCCGCGCCCGCGCCTCCTCCTTCGGCATCCCGGTCAGCAGCGGATTCGCCCGATGAAACTCCTTCAGCGCCCCGCGCAGAGCCTCGCCTCGCGCCTCGAACCACGCCGGAGCGGCGAACCACGCCGGTGCCGCCTCAATCCGCTTCAGCTTTCCTGCCTCGGCGAGGATCTCCTCCTCCGTCCAACCCGTCCGCCGCACTAGCTCCGGAAGGCTCATCCCGGCGCGGGACTCGGCCACCAGGATCAACAGCCGTTCCGCCGGACCGGCGTCCCGCGGACGTTCCACGCGTTCCGGCGTGGACTTTCGCGGCGGCTCCACGTCCACCACTTCTCCCCCGCCGATCGTCACCACGGGCGAAAACATCCGCACGATGAACCGGTCCCCCGGCAGCACCAGCAGCGGCTCCCGCAGCCGCAGCCTCACCCACGCGTGCTCGCCCCCGCGGATCGGCTCCCGCGGCCCCACGCGGCGAATCGTCGCCTCCGTCTCGGCCGTTCCCGCGTGAAAATGCACCGGCGCGCCCGGCTTCAGCGGCTTCGCCCCGGCAAGCAAATCGAATGAACAATCGATCAGCGTGGTCGGCGCAAAGCGTCCCGGCGCCGCCAGCGTCATCCCGCGCGCCACCTGCGCCGGCTCGATCCCGCTCAGGTTCACCGCCGTGCGCTGTCCCGCGTACGCCTTCTCCACCGCTTCCCCATGCACTTGCAAGCCGCGCACGCGCAGCCGAACAGCCCCCGGAAGTAGATCGACCTCGTCCCCTGTCGCGATCGCCCCCGACGCCAGAGTCCCCGTCACCACCGTGCCGAACCCGTGCATCGAAAACGAACGGTCCACCGGCAAACGGAAATATCGCTGCGACGGCCGCGCCGGCGCCTGCATCGCCACTGCAAGCAGAGTTTGGCGCAGCTCTTGCAAGCCGGATTGCGTGACGGCGCTCACTGCCACAATAGGAGCTTGTTCCAGGAACGATCCCTTCACAAACTCCTCCACTTCGAGCTTCACGAGGTCCAAAATTTCCTTGTCCACCAGGTCGCACTTGGTAAGAACTACAATCCCCCGGGAAACCCCCAGTAACCGGCAGATGTCGAAGTGTTCCCGCGTCTGCGGCTTGATAGACTCGTCCGCGGCGATGACCATCAGCACGAAGTCGATCCCGGTGGCCCCCGCCACCATATTTTTCACGAACCTCTCGTGCCCCGGTACGTCTACAAAAGCAAGTGTGCACTCCGGCGAAAGCGCCAGGTGCGCGAAACCGAGATCGATCGAAATGCCCCGCTGTTTTTCTTCCTTGAGCCGGTCCGTGTCTACGCCCGTTAGCGCGCGGACCAGCGATGTCTTACCGTGGTCAATGTGCCCGGCCGTGCCGGCAACGACGTACCTCATGCGGTTGCTCTTCATCGTACTACTCGGTCTGCTCGCGCCCCTTGCCCGCGCCCAGGATGCCACTCCCATATTTCACGCCGGCGTTTCCGACGTGCGCGTCGACGTCCAGGCCGTGGCCGGCGCCACTCCGATCGAGGACCTCAAACGCAACGATTTTGCCGTTTTCGACAGCGGCACGGTGCAGCCCCTCACCTATTTCGGCCACGAATCCGAACCCGTTTCCCTCGTTCTGCTGCTCGATGTGAGCGGCAGCATGCAGAAGTCGCTCGAAGAGATCGCCCAGCGCGCCAATGAGGCGCTGAGTCTGCTTTCCCCCGCTGACCGCGTCGCGATCATGGTCTTCGGCCGCACTACGGCCCTTCATCAGGACTTCAGCGATAATCTCGCCGAGACCGCCAGACAGCTACAAGCCGCCATCCACGGCCACGACGTCGGCTCCGGCACCGCCATCAACGCGGCCGTCCTCGACGCCGCAAGCCTGTTGCACAATCGCCCTTCGCGCCTCTCCGGCCGCAACGCCATCCTCATCGTCACCGATAACCTCTGCATCAACTACAAACATCCCGACGCCGAAGTGGTTCGGGCGCTCGATGAGGACAACATCGTGCTCGACGCCATCGTAACCGGCCGCGGCATACGCCCCGCGCCGCCCCGGCTCGGCGAATACCGGAACCCCGATTTCACCCCCGCCGACGTTTTTCATCTGGCGGAGGAAACCGGCGGAGATGCGATCCATTCCAACCAGGCCGGCGCCGCGCTCCACGACATGATTGAAGCGATCCGCGCCCGCTACAGCCTCTCTTACCGGCTCCCTCCGGCCGCTCCCGGCGCCTGGCGCAGCATCGAGGTCGAACTCACGCCCATCGCGCGCCAGCGCTACCCCAACGCCGTCCTGCACTACCGCGCCGGTTACTACACGCCCGGGTCATAGCCTCTCAGTCCGCCCATCGCCGCTCCTGTTACTGTTGACTTGATATGTCCGAGGAGCGATTGCGCGAGTTGCGCCGCCGCCACGACGCGGCCGAGGCGGGTGGTGGCGTGGAGCGCCGGGAACGGCAGCACCGCGAGGGAAAGCGCTCGGCCCGGGAGCGCGTGGACCTCCTGCTCGACGAAGGCACGTTCGAAGAAACCGGCAAGCTCGTCCGGCACCGCTGCATCGATTTCGGCATGCAGGACCAGGTCATCGACGGCGATGGCTTCGTCACCGGCTACGGCCGCGTCCACGGCCGCGTCGTCTTCGTCTTCGCCCAGGACTTCACCGTCTTCGGCGGCTCGCTCTCGGAATCCAACGCCCAGAAAATCTGCAAGCTCATGGACCTCGCCCTCAAAATGGGCGCGCCCGTCATCGGCCTGAACGATTCCGGCGGCGCCCGCATTCAGGAAGGCGTGCTCTCGCTCGCCGGCTACGCCGACATCTTTCTCCGCAACACTCTCGCAAGCGGCGTCATCCCCCAGATCTCGGCCATCATGGGCCCCTGCGCCGGCGTCGCCGTCTACTCCCCCGCCATCACCGACTTCGTCTTCATGGTCGACGGCGCCAGCCACATGTTCATCACCGGCCCCGACGTCATCAAAACCGTCACCCACGAAGAAGTCACCAAGGAAAAACTCGGAGGCGCCGCAACCCACAACACCGTCAGCGGCGTCGCCCATTTCCAGGCCCCCGACGACGAGGCCTGCCTGCGCCAGATTCGCGACCTGCTTTCCTACCTCCCTTCCAACAACCGCGAGGAACCGCCGCGCCGCCGCGCAACAGATCCCGCCACACGCGCCGACCCGGCGCTCGACACCCTCGTTCCCGGCGATCCCACCTTGCCTTACGACATGCTCCAGGCCATCCGCGGCGTCGTCGACGACGGCGAATTCCTCGAAGTCCACGAGCACTACGCCAGGAACATCCTCACCGGCTTCGCGCGGCTCGACGGCCGGCCCACCGGCATCGTCGCCAATCAACCCGCCTATCTCGCCGGCTGCCTCGATATCGACTCCTCCGTCAAGGCCGCCCGCTTTGTCCGCTTCTGCGACGCCTTCCAGATCCCCATCCTCACCTTCGAAGACGTCCCAGGCTTTCTCCCTGGCACGAGCCAGGAGTTCGGCGGCATCATCCGCCACGGCGCCAAACTCCTCTACGCCTACGCCGAAGCCACCGTGCCGAAAGTCACCGTGATCACCCGCAAGGCCTATGGCGGCGCCTATTGCGTCATGGGCTCCAAGCACCTGCGAACCGACGTGAACTTCGCCTGGCCTTCCGCCGAGATCGCCGTCATGGGCGCCGAGGGCGCGGTCAACATCGTTTACCGCCGCGAAATCTCCGGCGCCGCCGACCCCGAAAGTCTTCGCCGCGAGAAGATCGCCGAGTACCAGGAACGCTTCGCCAACCCCTTCGTCGCCGCCGAGCGCGGTTTCCTCGACGACGTGATCGAGCCGCGCCATACCCGCGCCCGCGTCATCCAGGCGTTCCGGATGCTCGAAACAAAGGTCGACTCGAACCCCCGCAAGAAGCACGGAAACATTCCGCTCTAATTTGTTTTTCCCACTCTCGCGCCGCGCCTTGTGCTACAAGCGAGACGTATGGCGTTCTCATTGGAAGGCAAATCGGCCCTCGTCACCGGATCGGGGCGGGGAATCGGACGGGCCATCGCCCAGCGTCTGGCCTCGGCCGGCGCGCAAGTGCTCGTCACGGATATCGACCCGGAAGCGGCCGCGGAAACCGCATCGATTCTCGGCTCGCGCGCGGCGGCCTTTTCGGGCGACCTCACCTCGCCTGAGTTCCCGCAAAAGCTCGTCGAGGAAACCATCGCCCGCCACGGCTCGCTCGACATTCTAGTCAACAACGCCGGCTACACCTGGGACAACGTCATCCAGAAAATGACCGACGAGCAGTTCCAGGCCATGCTCGACATTCACCTCGTGGCGCCGTTCCGCCTCCTCCGCGCCGCCTCCGGCTGGATTCGCGAAACCGCCAAGCGGGAAGCCGCGGAAGGCAGGCGCGTGATGCGGAAAGTGGTCAACATCAGCTCCATTTCCGGCACCCAGGGCAACGCCGGCCAGGTCGCCTACGCGGCGGGCAAATCCGGCATCAACGGCATCACGAAAACCCTCGCCAAGGAGTGGGGACGCTACAACGTCACCGTAAATTCCGTCGCCTTCGGCCTCATCGAAACCCGTCTCATTCAGCCGCTGACTTCAGGCGCTGCCTCAATCGGCATGAAAGGAAAACAGATTCCCGTCGGCGTTCAACCGTCGGTGTTGGAAGCCGCGGCAAAAGCTTGCCCCCTCGGACGCTTGGGTACGCCGGAGGAGGCAGCCGGTGCGGTTCTATTCTTTTGTTCGCCGCTCTCCGATTACGTCACCGGGGAAGTGCTCACCTGCAGTGGCGGCATGCACTTCTAGCGCACAGTCGTGCGTCTTACCCGAGCCTGGTCTTCTTTGCCGCCACGGCCGTCTCCGCCCGGGCCGGCTTGCGCGAGGGTACTTCGCTCAACCGGCGCGCCTGGTCGCTCACGCAAACCAGGAACATCGGCTGCTGCGCGTTCTTCATCAGGTCCACAATCCGCGCGTGCTGGTCTTCCAGGTAAATCGCGCGTCCGTCATTCGCCGTCAGCAGGTGCAGTTCGCTTCCGCCGGCCAGCACGTCGCTCAGGCGCTTGCCCATTTCCCGCTGGAGGAACCGCAGCACCCGCCGGATCTTCTGCAGCGAGAAGCCCTTCCGCCGCAGCTCGGCGATCACGGTGATCTCAATCACCTCTTCGGGCGAATACACCCGCTTGTGGCCCTCATGGCGAGGGCTGGCGACTTTCCGCTCGTCCCACCACTGGAGCTGCCTCAGGCTCACCTGGGCGATGCGCGCA
>JAJYAR010000195.1 GCA_021779435.1 bacterium | reverse complement strand
GCGGTTTCTCGACCAAAATCCACCTCAAGACCGATCTCGACGGCAACCCTCTCGACTTCCACCTGACCGGCGGCGAGGTCAGCGACAGTACTCAGTTCGAGACATCGCTCGACATCGGCCCGGACATCCGCCCACGCATTGCGATGACGGATAAGGGATATGACAGCGGGGCCAATCGAGCGGCGGCCCTCGCGCGCGGCATCACACCGGTCATCCCGCGCCGCGAAAACTCCCGGCAGAGAGGACGCTTTTTCCCAAAGCGCCTCTATAAACTACGAGCGCGCGTCGAACAGGCAATCGGCAGGCTCAAGCGCTTCAAACGCGTGGCAATGCGCTGTGAGAAGACCGACATCAGCTACTCAGCCATTATCAGCTTTGCCTGTGGGCTGATGCTGGTTAAATCCGTCCACACGGCCTAATAACCCATTGATTCAGCATAGGGAATCAGCATAACATTCCGGTGAAAGGCAGTGGATTTGCGTCCATTCGGCGGTGGGAGTGCGGGTGATGGGCCGTGCTCAGTTACGGATGCGCTCCCGCAACTGTGGATGAAAACCCGGCTTATCCCCAGGCACCATCGCGGCACTGTGGATGACCGCCGGTGATCGGCTGAACCGCACCCCCTCCTGCCCTCGGTGCCAGGCCAGTTCGATGCGATACGCCAGCAACACGCCCGAGCGCGACAGGACGCGCAGCGCCGCGATGAAGTCGGAGTGCCGTGCTGCGCTTCCGGAACGATTGCGCAGCTGGTCGTGCGCAATTCACCAACCTGTGGATATCTGCTGGCCGAGTGCTTGCTGATGGAGCCGGGCAGCCATCCGGAATCCCGAGGAGCGTCCTCCGTGGCATGGCCAGCCACCGCGCGCCGCCCCCCCTTCCCGGCCGCTTACCCGGGCGCACCAGAGAGGCGACACGGGCAGGCAACGCTCGCCGCGATTTCGATCATGCCGCCATTCGTCAGTAATCGCGCGACGTACGATTCGGACATCTCGTAGCTGGCAAGGACCGACACCATTCCAGGAATCGTCGCCATCACCCTGCAGCGAGCCCCGATGGGAATGGATGCCAAGATCGCCCTGCTGCGCCGACCGACCAACCCGCCCGGTGACGGGCTGAGCTTCGGGCCGTCTGGCGGCGGGCTGGACCCCCGCCTGGTCGCGCTGGTACGCCTGCTCGCCAGGCAGGCGGCGGATGAGTATTATGATCGGGTGGTGGCACCGAAGGAGTCCCAGCCGCCGCAGCGGTGAGAGCGAGACCCATGCCGAAGGTCGCCCTGTATGCGCGCTACTCGTCGGAGAACCAGCGCGACGCCTCGATCGAAGACCAGCTGCGGCTGTGCCGGCTGCACGCCGAGAAGCAGGGCTGGACGATCGTCGACAGCTACACCGACCGGGCGATTTCCGGCGCGTCCCTGCTCCGCCCCGGCATCCAGGAACTGATCCAGGACGCGACTCGGGGCCGCTTCGAGATCGTGCTGGCGGAGGCAATGGACCGCCTGTCGCGCGACCAGGAAGACATCGCGGGGCTGTTCAAGCGCATGCAGTTCGGCGGCGTGCGCATCGTCACCCTGTCCGAGGGGGACGTGACCCATCTGCATGTTGGGCTGAAGGGCACGATGAACGCCCTGTTCCTCAAGGACCTCGCCGACAAGGTGCGCCGCGGCCTGCGCGGCCGGGTCGAGGACGGCAAGTCGGGCGGCGGCAATTCCTACGGATATGACGTAGTCAGGAAGTTGGCGGCCGACGGCAATCCTGTGCGCGGCGACCGGGCCGTCAACGAGGCCGAATCCGCCGTGATCCGCCGCATTTTCACCGACTATGCCGCCGGCAAGTCGCCGAAGCGGATCGCGATGGCGCTGAACCGGGAGGGGATCAAGGCACCTGGCGGCGGCGACTGGGGCTTCAGCACGATCAACGGCAACGCCAAGCGCGGCAACGGCATCCTCAACAACGAGATGTATGTCGGCCGGCTGGTCTGGAACCGGCAGCGTTTCATCAAGGACCCGGATACCGGCAAACGCGTCTCGCGGATGAACCCGCAATCGGAGTGGATCGTCCAGGAGGTGCCGGAGCTGCGGATCATCGACCAGGATCTCTGGGATCGGGCCAAGGCGCGCCAGCACACGGTCAAGGCCGACCGGGAGACCGGTGACCCCAACCGCCTGCATGAGCGCCAGCGCGGCAAACAACTGCTCACGGGCCTGACGAAGTGCGGCTGCTGCGGGGGCGGCTACTCGATGGTGTCCGCTGATCTGGTCGGCTGCTCGACGGCGCGCAACAAGGGAACGTGCGGCAACCGGCTGAACATCCGGCGCGACCAGCTCGAGGCCCGGGTGCTGCGGGCGCTGAAGGAACACCTGATGAACCCGGAACTCTTTGCGGTGTTCTGCGAGGAGTTCACCCGCCGGATGAATGAGCGGCGGATGGAGGCCCGGACCAACATCGGCGCTGCACGATCGGAAATTCCGCGGATCGAGCGCGACCTGGAGCGCTTGGTAGACCGCTTCCTCAGGGATGACGGTGCTGCGGACGCGCTGCACGCTCGGATGAAACTGCTTGAAGCGCGCAAGCGGGAGCTACAGACGTTTCTCGCTTCGTCCGAAGAGCCCCCGCCTGTCCTTCACCCGAGCATGGCGGTGGTCTACCGTGAGCGGGTGGCGGCGCTGCACGAGGCATTGCAGCAGGACGATACCCGGGCCCAGGCCGCCGAGGTGATCCGCTCGCTGGTATCGGAGATCGTGCTGACGCCCGAGGACGGGGCGTTGCAAATCGACGTGCGCGGTGACCTGGCCGGGATCCTAACGATTGCGGCTTCCGGGCATCAGAAAAGCCCGCCCCTTTCGGGTGCGGGCTCTGGTGTTGGATCGCAAGTCATGATGGTTGCGGGGACAGGATGCCATCTTGATTTGCTGCTGGCGGGATAAATCGCCACGCTAGCGGGCGGGATAGCGCGTTACCCGCCCAGCAGCGCCGCCAGCCGGCGCATGTCGTCCAGTTGTTCCAGGTGTTCCACCATCTCGATCAGCGCCTCCGGGGCGCCGAGCGGGACGGCGGCCAGCGCCCAGCAGCGGCGGAACTTCGCCAGATGCGCGTCTTGGCTCAAAGGCCGCGACGGATGGGCGAGCATCGTCGCCCCCCGCCAAACCAACTCGCGTCCGTCGGCGAGCGTCACGCGCACCTCCTGCGGCGCCAGCGCGTTCGGGTCCGCTGTCCCGTCGCTCTCCGTCACGACGCGTTGCGCCAACGCAAACGTCGTCGGGTCGCGCAGCGCCGGCTCGCGGAAATGGGTCGGGTCCAGCGCGCCCTCCAGAAGGGTCTTGGCGATGACGAAGCCCATGCAGAGCCGGGCGTAGGCGGGGTCGGGAGCGGCGATGGCCGGCCGCCCGCACAGCCGCGCGATCAGCGGCGGGGCGCGCACTGCGATACGGGCAATTTCGGCCGGCGCGAAGCCGTGTGCCGCACGCAGGCTGGCCACGCCCTCAATGCCGCCATGCGTCGCGCGGCCCGCCGGGAAAGGCTTATGGCTGAGTTCAGTGATCCGCCGCGTCCCGGCCAGTGCCGCCCAGACGGGCGTCAGGTCGAAGCCCGCCTCGAACAACGCCAAGTAGCCGAAAGAACCGTCGATCGCGCCGTGCGGGCCGGACAGTCCGGCCGCCGCCAAGTCCGCGGCGCAGAGTGCGGCGCGGGCATTGAACCCCGGCTGCAGCGGCAGTGCCACGCTGGCCTCGATATGCGGCTGCATCGTCCCGCTGGTCTGGGCGTAAAGCAAGCCCATCGCGTCGGCGATTCGCGTCGCGTCGAACCCGGCCAGCACGCCGACCGCCGCCGCCGCGCCAAACCCGCCGGCGGTCGCGGGGCGGAAGAAGCGCAGCCCGCCAGTCGCGGCGAGACCCAGCGCTATCGTCACATCCACCCCCACCGCCAGCGCGGCCAGAAAAGCCGGGCCCGTCACGCCGCCCTCCCGCTCCGCCCAGCCCAGTGCGGCGGGGAGCAGGGTGGCCATCGGGTGCAGCACCGCTGCCTCATGCAGGCAGTCGAATTCCTGCCCATGGAGCTGAAACCCGTTGACGAACGCCGAGGACGCGGCCGGTAGGCGGGCATTGGTGCCCCAGAGGGTGGCCTGGGTTCCCGCGCCCCACCGCGCGGCGGCGACGCGCACCCGATCGGCCCCGGGGGCGGAGGCGCCGGCGATGCCGACGCCGAGGGAATCCAGCAGGAAGGTTTTCGCCGCTCCCAGCACCTGCGGCGACAGATCCGCCAAGGTGAGCCCGGCCGCATGGCGGGCCAGGCGGAGTGCGGCGGGCGGATCCGGGTCGATGGCAGTCATGTCGCCGCCGCCGGGTCAGCCGGGGCCTCCTCCAACAGGAAATGCGCCTGCGCCCCGCCGGCGCAGGCATGCGCCCGCCCCGCCGCCGCCCCTCCGGCTTTGCGGCCGCCCGCCCGCTCCGGACAGTGCGCCCTCGCTTTCGCAGCTTGACCGCGATTTTCCGGCACGAACACTATGCCGAGCACTTCGTGCACTTCATCAATAGTGACCAGCCCTCCGCTGGCCCCTTGATCATCGTGAGGGTCCCGGGGGAAGTCGGTATGTGATCTCCAGCGCGGGCGATAGCAGCCAAGCGGCGGACGCGGACGGCGTTCCGTGATCCCTCGGGCCCCGTCCGTCAATCCACCCCCGCGACTTTGTCCTTCCGATACCTCACGCGGCGGCGTGGCCGTCAAAAACCAGATCCAAGTTCTTCATGTCAATCATGGCCAGGTAATCCGCCACCATCTCTGGCGTCGCCACCTCCAACATGATCCGGTTCTCAATCCAGAATTCGATCACGTGGAAGTATGGCTTCTGGCCGGGCGGGGCGCGGCCGAACTTCTCGGTCCGCCAGCCCTCACGGGCGCCAATCCTTTTCACGTCCGCCTCGCCGGTCGGCACCGACAGCAGGATGTGAAACGGCACATACCCAGCATCGGCCTTAAGCCTGCCCCAGCTCACCTGATGATCACCGGTGCCCGGTTCGAGTGTGGCATCCTCCGGATAGACCTCGATCATGGTGCCGTTCTTATCGCCACTGACGGCCATGAAGGAGTCCACGGCGCGGCCCGGGAACGGGTAGGACTTTCCTTGCATCAATTCCGCCAGCACCTGGGCCACGCGCTTCGGATCTCTGGCCGATATCGAAACATGATGGATCATCGCAATTGCACTCCCTGCTTCATGGGTCGGGGACTTCCCAGAGAGCCATCTGATTGTCCCTTCTTCGATATTCACTACCGTCATTTGGGTTCGCGTGCAACAGGAAGGCCGTTCGACGGTGCTCGCTCGGGGCGGCCGCATCACCGCGTGGCCCACGTCGATCCTCGTAATCTGCGCCATTACCGGCCAGCCAGCGACAGACTGGCGGCTCCTCGCGTTTGGAGTGCTCGATGGCGTGATTCGGCCCGGCTTCTTCAGACCGAGTGTCCGGCTCCTTATTACTGTCGCCCCAGACGGGGGGTTGACCTGCCGCCGGATTTTCGGCCCACCGGGAAGTTGAGAGACTGGCGTGTGTTTCGGCGCGCTGTCGGGACCCCTGATCGGCTCCCAAAAGGAACCCCACCAAGTCGACGGTTTTGTTTGCCTTTTCAATTGGGTGCGCGTCATCGAGAGGGGTCTCTATTCACAGCCGATGATGCTTCAGAACGGTATCAAGAAAGACAAAGCATTCCAATGAAGTAGGCTAAAAGTCGTAAGAGGGGCAAAACCCCGGGCACGCAGGTGCAGCATCAGCGAGGGTCAGACGACGGAATGGCGGAAATCCGCCGCCGTTACGGTGGCGGCTATCGCAACAGGGGCTCACTTTCCATAACTTGCCCGGGG
>JAJYAR010000194.1 GCA_021779435.1 bacterium | reverse complement strand
TGTGGTGACGTCCGTCGCCGGGCGCTCAGGCCGGAAGGCTGGCCTTCGCCTTTTCCGCGATCGCCGCAAATGCCGGCAAATCGTGCATCGCCAGATCCGCGAGCACTTTGCGATCGATCGCGAGGCCCGCCTTGTTCAATCCGTCGATCAATCGGCTGTAAGACAGGCCGGAGAGGCGCGCCGCCGCGTTGATGCGGGTGATCCACAGCGCGCGATACTCGCGCTTCTTCTCGCGCCGGCCGCGATACGCATATTGTCCGGCCTTGATGACCGCCTGTTTCGCCGTGCGGAAGACCTTGCGGCGGGCGTTGAAATAGCCCTTCGCCTTCTTGAGGATCTTCTTGTGTCTACGGCCGGCGATGACGCCGCGTTTTACTCTTGCCATATTCTGTTTCTCCTATTGCTTCAGGCGTACGGCAGCAATTGCTTGATCCGACCCGTGTCGGTTTCATGCACCTGCATCTCGCGGCGCAGCTGCCGTTTACGCTTGCTCGGCTTCTTGGTCAGAATATGACGCCGATGGGACTGGCCGCGTTTGAAGCCGTTCGCCGTTTTTCGGAAACGCTTCGCCGCAGCCCTGTTGGTTTTCATCTTGGGCATGGTTAAGACTCCTCAAATTTTCTGGCCCTGATCACAAGCGCCAACCGGCAACGATTCGTGCCGGACGGCGCCGCTACAGGCGGGGTGGAAGGCCGGTCAAGGCCCGCCGCTCACTTCTTTTTGGGCCCGAACACCATGATCATCTGCTTGCCCTCCATCAGCGGCGTCTGTTCCACCACTGAATACGGGGCGAGATCCTCAGAGATCCTGGTCAACAGCTTGCGGCCGATGTCCTGGTGTACGAGCTCACGGCCACGGTAACGCAGTGTCACCTTGGCCTTATCACCCTCGGTCAGGAAGCGGATGATGTTACGCAGTTTGACCTGGTAATCCGCCTCTTCCGTCCCGGGACGAAACTTGATTTCCTTTACTTGTATCTGCTTCTGCTTGCGTTTCGCCGCGTGCGCCTTCTTGTTCTGTTCGAACAGGAACTTGCCGAAATCCATGACCCGGACCACCGGCGGCTCCGCCATCGGCGAAACTTCCACGAGGTCCAGGGTCTGCGAACTGGCCATCTGCAGCGCTTCCGCTCTCGACATGACCCCCGCTTGACTACCATCCGCTGCGATTACCCGCACGGACGGGGCCGTGATTTCCTCATTGCGCTTTATGCGCTTCGACGTTGCGATACGCGATCCTCCAAAACAATACGGCCGCGGCTCGCGACTTCCTCGGCAAGCCAGGTACCGAGCTCGCCGAGCTCGATGACACCCAAGTCTTTGCCACTTCGCGTGCGCACGGCCAGGGAGCGCCCCTCCACTTCCCGATCGCCTGCGACCAAGAGGTAAGGGACGCGCTTAAGAGTGTGCTCGCGGATTTTAAAGCCTACTTTCTCGTTCCTCAAGTCCAATTCGACTCGAAGCCCCTGATTTTTCAGGTTTTCCGCGACTTCCGTGCAATATTTCTCTTGTCTGTCGGTAATTCCCATGACCACGGCATGTACCGGCGCCAACCAAACGGGCAGCCGACCGGCATGATGTTCGAGCAAAATCCCGGTAAACCGCTCCAGGGAACCGAACATGGCACGGTGCAGCATGACCGGCGTGTGCTTTTGGCCATCCTCGCCGACGAAATGTGCGCCCAGCCGCGCCGGCAGGTTCAGGTCCACCTGTAGCGTGCCGCATTGCCAATCACGGCCGATCGCGTCGCGTAACACGAACTCGAGTTTCGGTCCGTAGAACGCCCCCTCACCCGGATTCAGCGACGTCTCGATCCCGGCCGCGGCGGCGGCGTGACGCAGCGCCGACTCGGCCTTGTCCCAGATTTCATCGGAACCCACGCGCTTGGCGGGCCGGTCCGAGAACTTGATCCGCACGTCGGTGAAGCCGAAATCCCGATAAATACCGAGTATCAGCTCGGTCACCTTGACCGACTCCGCGGTGATCTGCTCGGTGGTGCAGAAGATGTGCGCGTCGTCCTGGGTGAAGGCGCGCACACGCATCAGGCCGTGCAGTGCGCCCGACGGTTCATAGCGATGCACCTTCCCGAACTCGGCAAACCGCAGCGGCAGTTCGCGATAGCTGCGCAATCCCTGATTGAACACTTGAACGTGCCCGGGGCAGTTCATCGGCTTGATCGCAAACACCCGCTCGTCGGGCGTTTTCGTCATGAACATGTTCTCGCCGAATTTCTCGACGTGACCGGACTGGACCCACAGCTCCCGATCCATGATCTCCGGCGTGTTGATTTCGACATATCCGGCCGCCGTCTGCCGTTCGCGCATGTAGGAGATCAAGGACTGGAACAGGGTCCAGCCCTTCGGGTGCCAAAACACCGCGCCCGGAGCCTCCTCCTGCAGGTGGAACAAATCCAATTCCTTGCCGATACGCCGGTGATCGCGTTTTTCCGCCTCCTCGAGCCGCGTCAGATATTCCTTGAGCTGCGCAGGTGTCGCCCACGCGGTGCCGTAGATCCGCTGCAGCATTTCGTTGCGCGAATCGCCGCGCCAGTACGCGCCCGCCACCTTGGTCAATTTGAATGCCTTGAGCCTGCCGGTGGACGGCACGTGAGGGCCGCGGCACAGGTCCTCCCAGCCGCCCTGGCCGTACAGGCTGATCGGCTCGGCGCTCGGAATGGAGGCGATGATCTCAGCCTTGTAGTGTTCGCCGAGGCCCTCGAAATGGCGCACGGCCTCGTCGCGGTCCATGAGCCGGCGGCGTACCGGCAGATCCTTCTCGGCGATCTCCGTCATCCGCTTTTCGATGGCGGCCAGATCGTCGGTGGAGAACGGCCGCTTGTAAGCGAAATCGTAGTAAAAGCCATCCTCGATGACCGGGCCGATCGTCACCTGCGCGTCCGGAAACAGCTCCTGCACCGCGTTGGCGAGCAGATGCGCCGTCGAATGGCGGATGACCTCCAGACCGACCGGGTCCTTGTCGGTGACTATGCTCACCGCCGCATCGGCCGCGACGCGGTACGACAGATCGACCAGCTGTCCGTCGACGCGTCCGGCCAGCGCCGCCTTGGCGAGCCCCGGGCCGATCGCGGCGGCGATCTCGCCGACCGTGACGTCGTGAGCGAACGGCTTTCGAGTTCCGTCGGGTAGTGTGATTTGCGGCATAAGGCCCAGTTTACCAAAGGGCGCCGGGCTTTCGGGACCGGCGCCCTTCACTGCTTCACAAAAGGGGTGGTGCGCGCTAGTGGGATCGAACCACTGACCCCCACCATGTCAAGGTGATGCTCTACCGCTGAGCTAAGCGCGCAGGGAGGGCGCGAAAGATACCGGATTCGGGCGCGCCGGGAAAGGGCAAGATGCGAACTCGGCCACGCGCGGACGGCGACCCTGGTTCGCCTACGGTGCCTTGGCCCCCGTCGCGACGCCGCCGGAAACCCGAAATTTCGCCTCGCCCACCGTCACCGAATCACCGTCACGCAAGCGCTCGCGCATGATCTTGCGGCCGTTCACGTAGATTCCGTTGGTGCTGTTGAGATCTTCGATGACCGCTCCGTCCGCATCCACCACCACCAGGGCGTGGTAGCGGCTGACGGACGGCGAGTCGATGTGGAGTTCGCAACCGGTCGCCCGGCCGAGCCGCGTGCGGCTGCCGAGCACGGTGGCCGGCGTTTCGCCGAGGTCCAGGCGCACCAATTCCCACCGGGCCGCGCCCGGCGCGGCGTCCACGGAGGCGGTGGACGCACGCCGCTGCGCCAAGTCCGCTTCCCAACGTCGCGGGTCTTCGACGGGCAGCTGCGCGTGGCGGGCCGCCAGCGCGCCGCGCAGCTGCGCGATCAACTCGTCGCGCGCCGTCAACTCCTCGCGCAGAAAGGCCTGCTCCTGTGCGAGCCGGTCAGCGCGGGCGCGCTCGATGTCGGCGCTCGCGCGCAGGGCCTCGAGTTCCGACTTAAGCGCCGAGAATGCGCCTGCCAGGTGGTCGTCCGGGGGCAGAGGCACGGCATCGTCGGCAACATCAGGGTCGACCGCGGCGTCGTCGAGTACCGGCAGGGATTCCGTCCGGTCCGGATCGTCTTGGTCGATGTCGTGTCCCTGTTGGTTCTGCACCGTCGTCACCTTACCCGACGAGCTTGTCCGGAACGCCGAAGGCGGCCTGCCGCAACACGTGGATCTCATCGCGCAGACGCGCCGCCGCCTCGAACTCGAGATTGCGCGCGAGCCGCAGCATCTCCGCCTCGAGCTTCTTGATCTTCTTCGCCGCCTGCTCCGGCGCGAGCGCGGTCCCGGTCGCGGCGGACGCGGCGCCTTCCCGCTCCTGCACGCTGCGCGCCCCTTCCATCGCGTCGCCGACCGCCTTGACGATTCCGCGGGGTGTGATGCCGTGCTCTAGGTTGTATTCCAACTGCCGGTTGCGGCGCCTGTCGGTTTCGGCAAGGGCCCGTTCGATCGAACCGGTGCGCCGGTCGGCGTACAGAATCGCCCGGCCGCCGATGTTGCGCGCCGCACGGCCTATCGTCTGGATCAGCGAACCTTCCGAGCGCAGGAACCCCTCCTTGTCCGCGTCGAGGATCGCCACCAGCGAGACTTCGGGCATGTCGAGGCCTTCGCGCAGCAGGTTGATGCCGACGATCACGTCGAACCTGCCCAGCCGCAAATCGCGGATGATCTCGGATCGTTCGACGGTCTCGATGTCCGAGTGCAGGTAACGCACCTTGACGCCGTGCTCGTTGAGATATTCGGTCAAATCCTCGGCCATCCGCTTCGTCAACGTCGTCACCAGCACGCGCTCGTTGCGCTGCGTGCGCAGCCGGATCTCCGACAGCAGGTCATCCACCTGCGCCTGCACCGGCCGGATTTCGACCACCGGATCCACGAGACCCGTCGGACGGACCACTTGTTCGACGACCTGACCGGAGACCCGCTTCTCGTATGCCGAAGGCGTGGCCGATACGTAGATCGCCTGCGGCGAGGCTTTCTCGAACTCCTCGAAGCGCAACGGCCGGTTGTCGAGCGCCGAAGGCAGCCGGAATCCGTACTCGACCAGCGTTTCCTTGCGCGACCGGTCGCCCTTGTACATCGCACCGAGCTGCGGAATCGTCTGATGGCTCTCGTCGATCACCAGCAGCGCGTTCGCCGGCAGGTAGTCGAACAGACACGGCGGCGGTTCCCCCGCCTCCCGGCCGGACAGATAGCGCGAGTAATTCTCGATGCCGGCGCAATAACCGACCTCGTTCATCATCTCCAGGTCGAACGTCGTCCGCTGCTGCAAACGCTGCGCCTCGACCAGCTTGCCGGCGGCGTGCAGTTCGAGCAGCCGCTGGCGCAACTCACCGCGTATTTCCTCGACCGCCTTGTGGATGCGCTCCTTCGGCGTCACGTAGTGCGTCGACGGATAGATCGTCAGGCGCGGCATCCGGCGCACGACCTCGCCGGTCAGCGGGTCGAACAAGCTGAGATTCTCGACCTCGTCGTCGAAGAGCTCCACGCGCACCGCCTCGCGCTCCGACTCGGCCGGGAAGATGTCGATGACGTCGCCACGAACCCGGTACGTGCCCTGCTGCAAATCCATCTCGTTGCGCGTGTACTGCATGTCCGCGAGCCGCCGCAACAGCTTTCTCTGGTCCAGCCGGTCACCGCGGGAAATGTGCAGCACCATGCTCAGATAAGCGACCGGGTCTCCGAGGCCGTAGATCGCCGACACGGTCGCGACGATGATCGCATCCGGCCGCTCGAGCAGCGCCTTCGTCGCCGACAGGCGCATCTGCTCGATGTGTTCATTGATCGAGGCATCCTTCTCGATGAACGTGTCCGAGGCCGGCACGTAAGCCTCGGGCTGGTAATAGTCGTAGTACGACACGAAATACTCGACGGCGTTCTCCGGGAAGAAGCTCTTGAATTCCCCGTACAGCTGGGCGGCGAGGGTCTTGTTGTGCGCGAGCACCAAGGTTGGCC
>JAJYAR010000193.1 GCA_021779435.1 bacterium | reverse complement strand
TCTTCTGGCTCGCGTTCGCATACAATCCGCTCGCCTGGTTCGGCGTCGGAATATACGGCAGCACATTCGTCGACACCCGGTCGAACGCCCGCGAAGGAATCGTGCCGTTCGGAAACACGCAGTTGGCCGGATCCGTGCACCCGCCGTACGGCTCGCCGTTCTGCACCCCGTAGCCAAGCCGGTTCGCCAGCACGCCCGCCCAGTAACTGCCCTGCACCGTCGTCGGATTTCCGTTCGCGTCCACAAACGCTCCCGGCCCGAAAACGCCGGCCCGCTGCGCCATGCTCGGCACCGCGACATCCCCCGTGCTCGCTCCCGCCACCTGCCGCGTCCCCTGATAATCCGTAAACCAGAACAGCTTGTTCTTCCAGAACGGACCGCCCGCCGTGAAGCCGTACTGGTTGCGCCGCAACTCCGCCTTCGTCGGATCGAAGAAGTTCCGCGCGTCGAAACTGTCGTTGCGCAGGAACTCGAACACGTCGCCGTGAAACCCGTTCGTGCCCGACTTCGTAATCGCATTCATCACGCTGCCGCTGAACTTCCCGTACTCGGCGTCAAAACTGTTCGTAATCAGCCGGAACTCCTGAATCGAATCGAGGTTCGGAATCAACCCCGCGCCCAGGTTCCTCCCTTCGCTCACATCGCCGCCATTCACCAGAAACGCGTTCGCCGTCTCGCGCCCGCCGTTCACCGAAATGTTGCCCGCCGACAAAATCCCCGACACCGGACGGTCCTGCTGAATCGAACCCGACGTCGCCGGCGCCACACCCGCCTGCAGCCCCAGCAGATCGATGAAACTCCGCCCGTTCAGCGGCAGGGCTAGAATCTTCCGCGACTCGATCACCTGCCCCAACTGCGTGCTGTCTGTCTCCACCTGTACCGGATTCGCTTCCACACTCACGCTCTGCTGGATGTTGCCCACCTGCAGCGTGACATCGATACGCAACTCGTCATTCACCTTCAGGTCGATCCCCTTCGTCACAAACTGCCCGAAGCCCGCCGCCGCCGCCGTGATTGTGTAATTACCCGGTGGCAGCGCCAGAATCCGATACTCCCCCTGCACACCCGTCGTCGACGTCTTGCTGAAGTTCGTGTCCCGGTTCGTGGCCGTCACCGTGGCACCCAAAACCACTGCCCCGCTACTATCCTTCACCGACCCCAGAATCGAGCCGGTCACATCCGCCAGCAGCGGCGCCGCCGCCATCGCAGCCGCCAAAACAGCCAGAAGTATTCTTCGTGTCAGCATGGTTTCCCTCTCCGTCTTCACCCCGCGTGTGTCGATTCAAACCGCGCGACCGATCCGCCCCTCAGTACCACGCTTCACAGGGCCCGTCAGATTTGCCGCGACACGCCAGCGCCACAAGGCGCCAGTAGTCTACCTTCACCACAAGGAAGTTTGATCCCAACAAAAAAACGGTTTTGGGAATACTGACACGGAAGAAAACGGAAGTCAAGAAAATACTACACAACCACTAGTGATGATCAGAAATCAGCTAATCTAGCTGCTTTCGCTCACCCTCGCGATCGAAACGTCAACATTCGGTCAAATTATCCGTTAGCGCCGCTCCTCACCGCGCAAACCACCCCTCCGGATTGTCGTTTGCTTTCGCTTTAGCTTGAATCCCGCCAGCGGTGCGGTGCACTGGATGCGGAGCGTCTGTCCCTTGCGCGCAGCCTCGGGCATCTCGAGAATGAGCACCGGCGGATTCGACGCCGCGGTTGAGCGGTTCTCCGCCTCATTCGCTCACGATCCCCCTGGGAACGAGTGGAATCTCTTGTTACCTCTGCGCTCTCGCTCGCGCAGAATCCGGCCCGGGCGCCATCCCATAGAATTCCGGATCCGTTACAACTCTTCCTGTGCAGCCTTCGACAAGTAATACTCCACTCGATCCGCGGTCCACGTCGCCACGCCGCAGCCGAAAAGGTCTGTATCTTCAGTCCAGATCGCGCAGCCGAGCGCGAGAGCCGCGGCGAGAACCGGCCAGTCGTCTTCGTCGCGCTGCTTGATGCGCTCTCGGGCAATGGTCTCCAAGGATGCGTACGTCTCGGCTTCAATCGTTTGCACCAATCGAGCCACGAGTTCGAGCGTATCCATCGCCGGCGCCACCCGAATTTTCCGCCCTTCCAGGATGCCGGGCAGGTGCTCTCGCGCATCGTGAAACGCAACATCCGGGGCCATGAACTCAACCCGCACGGCGTACTCCCGCAGCAGATCCAGCACTCGTGCTTCCAGCACCGCGCGAATCAGAATATTCGCATCGAGTACCAGCATCGTTAGCGCTTCCGTGTCCGCCGCTCCCGCCTCGCCTTCTTGAATTCGGCCACGATCTCGTCTTCCGTCGTGCCCGCCCCCCGAATCAACTCCTGCATCCTTTCACCGGCCACGCGCAAGGCTTCCAGATCCGCCTGCCGTGGCTTGGGTTTGGTGGGAACGTAAATGCCAATTGTCGATCCGTGCCGAGTGATCGCAACGGGCGATTTCGATTCCAAGTAGTTCGCCAGGTGCTCCCGAAACTCCCGAATTCCAACTTTTGTGGTCTGCATAGCAGCAACCGATTGTGTACACAATGATAACACACGCTCGCCGGTTGCGGAGAGCGCACGCGGCCATCTTGACTTCGGTAGGCGACAGGTACAATCGAATCGCTTCTTACAACCCGAACACCACCACGTTCGATCCCGCCGCCATCCCGATGTACTGCCGCCCATCAATCTCATACGTCATCGGCGAAGCATGCAAATGCTGGCTCAAATTGAAATGCCACAGCGGCTTCCCCGTCGCCGCGTCCACCGCCGTCATTGCCCCGTCGTCGTCGCCGAAGATCACCAGTCCCGTCGCCGTCGTCAGCAACCCCGCCCACGACCCGCCCGGCCCCTTCTGCTCGTACTCCCACACAATCCGCCCCGTCTGCGGATCGATCGCCCGCAGATACTTCCGCGGCCTCACCGTCCGGTCCTCCCGCGCCGAGCCCCCGTAAAACGACTCCCCCTGCTTCCACCACTCGTTGTTCTTGCTGAAGATGTTGCACTTCTCCAGAGCCATCAGATAGAACAGCCCCGTGTCCGGATTGAACGAGGTGGACATCCAGTTCGACGCCCCGTCCATCGACGGACAAATCCGCGTCCCCTCCGCCGTCGGCTGCCAGCCCTCCGCCAATATCGGCCGCCCGTCCGCGCCAATCCCCTTCGCCCACGTCAGGTTCTTCACGAACGGCGTCGCGGCCAGAAACTTTCCATTCGTCCGGTCCAGCACGTAGAAAAACCCGTTCCGGTTCCCCTGCAGCAGCAGTTTCCTCTTCTCCCCGTGATACTCCGCATCCACCACCATCGGAGTCTCCGTCGAATCCCAGTCGTGCAGATCGTGTGGCGTGAACTGGTAATACCACTTCAGCGTCCCCGTCTCCGGATCGAGCGCCACCACGGAATCCGAATACAAGTTATCGCCCTTCCGCTCCGCCCCATTGAAGTCCGGACACGGATTCCCCGTCGGCCAGAACAGCAGGTTCGTCTCGGGATCGTACGTCCCCGTCAGCCACGTCGACGCGCACCCGTGCTCGATCGCCCTCCCGTCCCACGTCTTCGCCAGCGGCTCACCCGGCGCCGGAATCGTCCAGAACCGCCACGCCCGCTCGCCCGTCTCCACCTTGTACGCCGCCAGGAATCCCCGAATCCCTTCGTCCCCACCCGACACGCCCGCGACCACCAGGTTTCCCACCACCAGCGGCGCCGACGTCGACCCGTAATGATGGTGCGAATCCGCCATCTCCACATCCCACAGCAGCGCCCCGGTCACCCGGTGCAGCGCCAGCAGGTGCGCGTTGTCCGTCACCAGAAACACGCGGTCGCCCAGCACCGCCACGCCCCGGTTGATCCCCGACGACGCATCGCCCACCAGCCCCTTGCTCCGCGGCCGCGAAAACGCCCAGATCAGCCGCCCGCTCCGCGCATCCAGCGCGTAAACGGAATTTACCGCCGTCGCATACATCACTCCGCCCACCACCACCGGCGTCATCTCCAGACTTCGCCCCGCCGGAATCGGAAACGTCCACTTCGGCGCCAGCCGCGACACGTTCTCTTTCGTAATCCCCGTAAGCGCCGTGTACCGGTTCCCGCCCGTCGCGCCGTGATAAGTCGGCCACTCGCCGCGCTTCGGCTCGCTCACCCTCTCCCACGGCACCGCGCCCGGCAGCGGCGCGTTCTCGCTCGGAACGATCCCTTCCGCCGTCGCCGGAAGATGCGCCACAAACGCGACCAGGTTCTCCTCATCCCCGGCCGTTGCTCTTAGCGCCGGCATCAACGGCGCCGCATCCGGCCGCACCGGCACATACTCGTCCGCCGTCAGCAGATGCAGCCTCCCGTCGAATCCCTGAAGCTGTAAGTCGAAGTTACTCTCGTTCTTGATCAGCCCGCGTAACTTACTCCCATCTTTCATCTCCACCGTCGCCGCCTGATATCCCTCCTGGTTCAGCTCTCGCGGATTCTTCAGCGCCGTCTCGATCTCGGCGAGCGTCAGCCGCGTCCCGGCATAAGTTAAATCCGGACCCACCAGGCCCCCGCGCCCCCGGATCATGTGGCACTTCGCGCACCCGCCCTCGCCGAAGAAAAACCGCTCGCCCGCTTTCGCATCGCCACCAATCTTCGCCTCCGACGCCGGCTCCACCCGCGACCGCACGAACGCCACTAACCGCGCCATCTCTTCATCGCCCACCATCCGGAACCCCGGCATCCCCGCCTCCGGAATCCCGTCGCGAATGATCGCCCGCACCGACTCGTCCGTCTGCAGCCTGTCCCGGTCGATGTCCCCGATCCCCGGCGCCCGCTCCCCGCCGCGCCCGTCCGCCCCATGGCATCCCGCGCACCGCACCTCGAACCGCTTCCGCCCCGCACTCACCGGATCGGCAGTCTGCGCCCACCCCGCGCTCAACCCCGCGCAAATCACAACCGCCGGCCACCGCATCGTCACGCCCCTCATGGCAAAAACACCATCGTCCCGAAATGTTCCGGCACATGATTCGGATCCCGGTTCTGCACGCAGGTCGGCTGCCAGCACAGGAAATGCCGCTGCGGGTCGCCGCCCACCCCTTCGATCCGGTACAGGTTCACCCGCCACCGCGATCCCGCCTTTACCGCCTCCGTCGTCACCGCGCTCAGCGGAATCTTCGCCGCCGCGTACCACACCTTGTGCTCTTTATCGATCCGCGCCGCCGTCTTCCACCCGGACCGCCAACTGTGGTCGTAGCTCTCATGATCCAGATCGATCGCCAGATCGATCCAGTCGCCCGTCGGCGCAATCTCGAACTCCCGGTAATGCCGGATGTTCGTCCAGTCCGAGCCGAGAAACATCTCCACCACGTCCCGGTCCCACAGCTTCACCCGCGGCCCGCCGCCCATCGGAGGCAGCCACAGGTTCAGCACCGTGTACGGGCACTGAAACAGCAGGTATAAGTCGTCGTCCGTCCAGAACGCCCGCACCTCGCTTCGGATCCCCGGATAATCCAGTTCCCGCGAGCAGTCCTTCACAATCTCCGCCCGCGCCGCAGCCTTCCACATCGCCGCCCCCGGGTCCACCGTCAACTCCGGCGACCCCGCCTCGTGCGGCACCGAAATCGTCGCCAACGGCGGCGACGCCACGCACGCATTCTGCGCGGAGGCCAATCCTGAGGCAAGTCCGGACACAAGCAAAACAGCCGTCTTAAGCGTCATAGGCTTATTCACCGGCCGCGCCCTTCCCGCCAACGGCCGCAAAGTATGCGCGCTAGTATGGCACAACTTATTTCAATTGTCGATTCGCTTGTCTTTCCTGTCGGATTCCTGCGTTTCGCCTGATCTCACGGCAATAATCGACCACCGAACCAAGTCGCAGCCAGAGCCCATGAACTCTACCTCGCCGGCGCGCTACCGCGTCCGCCGCTCCCTGTCGTTCCAATTGGTTCGCCGAAAGCCTAGGTCACG
>JAJYAR010000192.1 GCA_021779435.1 bacterium | reverse complement strand
ATGGGCGTGCAGTTCGAGCGCCAGTGTGCGCTGCTCCGGCACTATCGAAGCGAGGGCTATCACACCGTCGCCGGCGGCAGCTTCGCGTCCCTGTGCCCCGAACGCTATGCGGGGATCGCCGATACCGTGGTTTCGGGGGAGTCCGAGCGGATCTGGCCGCAGTTCTGCGCCGATTATGAACGGCGCGGCGCGCCGCCCGCCGCGTTGTATCGGGAAACGGAGGTGGTCGACCTCGCGTGGTCGCCGACGCCGCGCTTCGATCTGCTGCGGCTCTCCCGCTACACGACCGCGACGATGCAGTTCTCGCGAGGGTGCCCGTATCGCTGCGAGTTCTGCGACATCATCGTGATGTTCGGTCGCAAGCCGCGGCACAAGTCGCTTGCGCAGGTCGAGCGCGAACTCGATGCGCTGCGCGTGCAGGGTGTGCGCAGCGTTTTTTTCGTCGACGACAATCTCATCGGCAACCCCGCGGTCGCGCGGGCACTGCTGGCGTTTCTCGTCGGGTATCAGCGCCGTCACGGCAATCCGTTCCGGTTCGGCACCGAAGTGTCGATCAACCTCGCGCGACAGCCCGAACTGCTTGCGCTGTGCCGCGAGGCGGGATTCACCTGGGTGTTCATCGGCGTGGAGTCGCCGGACCCCGAAGCGCTGAAGCTCGCGAAGAAGACCCAGAACATGGCGGAGGACGCGCTTGTTTCGATCCGGAGAATCTACGAGTACGGCATCGACGTCCTCGCCGGCCTGATCATCGGGTTCGACACCGACACCCCGGCGGCGTTCGGGTCGCAACTGCGGTTCCTGCTCGCGTCCGGGATCCAGCTCGCCATGGTGGGGCTGCTCACCGCCCTGCCGAAGACCCCGCTCCACGAGCGGCTCGCGGCCGCAGGGCGGCTGCGGACGGGGGACGGCGGTGCCGACAATACGCGGCCGGCGACGAACATCGTGCCTTTGCGAATGACCTACGAGCAGCTCGTCGAAGGGTACGAACAGCTCTATCGGACCCTGACCGCCGACGGCGCGATCGCGAAACGGATCCGCAACAAGCTGCGCTACATGGGAGATCCGGTCCGCGACACGACCTATCCGGCGCGACAGCAGGCGCAGATCGTGCTGCGGTTCCTGCTGCGCGGCATCGTCCCGGGCGGTCCCGTCCGGTGGCTGCATTTCCTGCGTTCCATTCCCTGGCGCCGTCCGCGTCACCTGTACCTCGTGATCAACGACTGGATCCTGGGACTCGCGATGCGCGACTACGTGGACCGGCATTTTCGCGGCGCGGCCAATCGCTCCGCGCCGTAGCCCTTCAAATGCCCGCTACGGCGTCGGCGCGCGCGCGCGCGCCCTGGCTTTCGAGCGGTTCCCGATCGCCGTGACGATCCGCATGAAGATCTCGAACCAGACGAACACGAAGCGCAGGATGAACACCGCCGCGAGATTGGCCATGTAGCCGAACTTGAAGCTCTCCCAGTCGAAATCGATCCGGTGATAGATCACGAGCAGGTTCATCGTCCCCAGCGCCGCCGTCACCGCGACGAGGGCGCGGTTGGCCCAGCGCCATTCGGGCTGGGTGAGCATGAAGAAGGTGCCGGTGATCGCCTTGACCGGGAACCCGCCGCCCAGCCGCGGCGACAGCATCCCGATTGCGCACAGGGTCCAGTAGAAGATGGTCGGCTGCCAGTGCTGGAGGCGCGGCGGCTCGGTGCCCGGCGCGAAATAGCCGAACCACAGCGCCCACAGCCCCATGAGCAGATATGCGGCCAGCAGCGCCCAGACCCCGCGCTCGACGCGCAGCGTGCGCGGACGCCACCGCCATGCGATGGCCAATGCCGCCGCGGCGAAGATTGCGATCGCAACGGCTTGTGTCATTTGAGCCACCAGTACGAAATGGCCAGGCCCATGATCCACAGGATCTCGATGCTGATCATGTTGCGCACCGGCAGCGTCTGCGGTGCCTGGCGCAGGCCGCGCACCTGCCCCTGCGCCAGGGCCGCCTGGAAGGGAGAGGTCTGGGTGCCGCGGATCGTCTTGCGGACGTAGCGCGCCGCCCGGGTAGGCGAGGTCTGCACCCGGGTCAGGAAACGTTTGTGGCGCTCGGCGTGCCCCTTCAGGATCGCGTCACGCAGGCAGGTCGGGCAGTTCTTGCCGGTGAAACGCACGTGCCCCTGCTCGCACAGCGACATCGCACCGGTACTCTTGCTGGCGAAGCCATTGAGGATCGCCGTCCATTCCTGGGCGCTGGCACGGTAGGTTCCCGATGCGAAGGCGCGGTCGAAGGTTTCGCGCAGCACGTCCGGAAAACACTCGTGGACGCTGGCCGGCGTGGCGCGGACGCTGCGGTTGCCGCTGCGCCCGTAGGGATACAGGCCCTTCTCGATGCGCCCTGCGAGTTCGGACGGATAGAGTTGATGCCGGTTCGCCGCGATGCCGGCATACGGATGGATGCCGTAGTTGAGCAGGCGGAAGATGATGGTCGCGAGCGCGAAGCGGTCCTGGTTCTCGGGGTTGCTGACCGAGCGGCCGTGGAACTCCGGCGCAAGGTACTCCGGCGTCACCTGGGGGGCCGCCGAGACGAAGTCATCTGCGTGGATGTGGAACCCGTCGCAGTCGAGGATCGAGACGTAGAGTTCCTTCTTGTACACCTTCAGGTTGATGGGCTTGAGGTCGACGACGGCGATCTTCTTGCTGTGCAGGCAGTGCAGCAGCGAGGCGAGGTTGTGGCAGATCGTGACGAGCTTGCCGAAGTCGGTGTCGAACCCCTCCTTGGCCGCCTGGCTGCGTGTGAGCAGGTAGTCGAGCTCCATCGTGCGCTGGAAGTCGATCTTCTCCATCACGAAGCCGGTGAAGCGCCCACCCTGCATCACCATGGCGACCGGCCAGGCGAGCTGGACGATGCCGCGCTGCCCGGTGGGCACCGGCGGCAGTTCGGGCGGATTGCGGATCATCCAGCGGATTTTCTGCTCATACTCCGCGCGGTGCGCCTGCAGGATGTTGGCGTGATAGACCTTGGCGACGTACTCGAGTTTGTTGTCGATCGTGAATACTTCGCCGGCGCCGCCCGATTTGCCGATGGAGACGAGGCGGACCTGCTCGGACCGCCCGTCCGACCAGACGATGCGTACGTGCTGGATCGAAGGACTGGCGGGAGCGTTCACGGGGACGTCGGGCGCAGGCGATGGAATGCGGCCGGGTTCAATGCGCGAGCGCGAGCAGCAGCGTCTTGTCGTCCGCGGTGATCCGGTGCGTCTTCTCGTCCGCCAGCACGTTCTGCAGTGCCTGCGTGCCGTTCTGCTCGGTCGCCTCGCGCAGGAATTTCACGACCGGGTCGATGAACGGGCGGAAGAAACCGGTCTTCGGGCCGTCGACCGCGAATGGCGACGTGCCGTCGCTCATCAAGCCGATGAGGCAGCCGCGCTCGATCCCGGTGAGCGGCGTGACGCGCAGATGTTCTTTCCAGGATTCGTCGGTGACGAAGTAGGTCTCGTCCGCATATTCGCCGTTTTCGGGGCGTGAGAGCACCGATTCGCCGGTATTGCGTTGGTGGATCGCAAAGCCGTCGCCGATATGGAAGAAGCATCCTCCATCGCGCGACGTGACGCAGCCGACCAGGGTCGATGCGAAGTCGCGCAGGCTGCGTTCCTGGGCGGCGGCGGTTTCGGTCAGCTCCGAGCGGGCCTGTTCGACGATGCCGGCAACGGCTTCGTGCCATTCGGCGTCGGAACGCGCCGTGAAGTCCTCTGCTCCGAATGCGGCAGATGCCAGCTGCGTGATCCGCTCGGCGAAGAAGCGTGACCCGGCGTGACCCTCCGCGGCCGATCCGGCGCCGTCGCAGACCACGGCGACCAGCACGTTGCCGTTGACGGCAAAATGTCCCGCGTCCTGGCAGGGTTGGTCATTGGTCAAATGATATGCGCCGGTGGCGGAGGCGAGAAAGACTTTCCACTGCATGGGAGTACGGATTTCCGGTGGTTGTCGCGCGGGGCGCCGTCGTCGACGGGCTGCGCCCCGCATTCGGGGATGCTGCGATCAGGCCTGCATCTGGGCCCAGCTGTCGACGGGGTTGAGCTGGACGGTGCCGCCGGAGGCGGCGCGGGAGACGGCCTGGATGCTGCGGCTGAGCCAGATGAAGAGTTCGCGGAAGCGCAGGCCGTTGAGGTTGAGTGCGCCCTTGTTGCTGAACTCGGCGAGGATTTCGCGGTTGGCGGTGCCGACGCCGATGGGCATGATGTTGACCTTGTGGGCGGCCTCGGCGTTTTTGCATTCGGCGGCGACCTGCTGCCAGTCGTCGGTGGGATCGCCGTCGGTGAGGAGCATGACGATGGGGCGCTTGTAGGAGACGCCGGCGCTGCGCATCTGGGTTTTCTGGGATTCGATTTCGTCGAGGGCGCAGCGCATGGCGGCGCCCAGGGGGGTCATGCCGCCGGCATGGAGTTCGGGGGGCGTGAAGTCCATGGCGTCGGTCCAGTCGCCCATGATTTCGATGTTGTTGTCGCCGCCGAAGGAGATGACGAGCACGCGCCCGCAGCGCGCGGCGATCGGATCCTTCTTGAGTTCGGCCTCGAGAGTCTTGAGACCATCGTTGAGCAGGTGGATCTTGTCGTCTTCGGCCATGCTGCCCGAGCAGTCGAGCACGAGCACGAGCGGTGCGCGTTCGTCGCTGTTGTCGATCAGCGCGACGTCCGGAATGATGTTGTCCATGCAGTTCCCTCTACGATCGATCCGCCGTGGCAACGGCTTGCTGGAATCGAAAAGCAAAGCTTTCCAACCATACCGCGCGCCGAAGCATCGGAGCGGCGGTTTGCCGCCGGACGCATCCGGCGGCCGGCGCGGCGAGCAGCGGGCGATATTGTTGGCCCGTTCCGGATCGGGCGCAAACGCGATAAAGTGTTTCGAGTTGAAAGAAATTCTTTATTGCGATGAAGACGCCCGCCTACCTCAACGCCTTGCGCGCATTCGAAGCCAGTGCGCGCCACAAGAGCTTTTCCGCCGCCGCGGCGGAGCTGCATGTCACGCCCGCCGCCGTGGGCCAGCTCGTGCGGTCGTTGGAGGACTGGCTCGGCGCTCCGCTATTCCACCGCGGCACCCGACCGGGGGTGCGGCTGGTTCCGACGGAGGCGGCGGAGCGGGCGCTGCCGGACATCCGGGCGGGGTTCGACAGCCTGACGCTGGGTCTGGAACGTCTCAAGGAGGGGCTGGGCGGCGGCGTGCTGACGGTCGCGGTGAGCCCGTCGTTCGCCGCCAAGTGGCTGCTGCCGCGAATCGAGCGCTTCCGCTCCGAATGGCCCACGGACCTGCGGCTGGACACCGATCTCAAGGGCGTGGATTTCGTCGCCCACCGCATCGACATCGGGGTGCGCTATGGCACGGGAACCTGGCCGGGGCTGGTGGCCGACAAGCTGATGGACGAGGAGGTGTACCCGGTGTGCTCGCCCAGCCTGCTGGCGGCGCACGGGCAGATGACCGTGCCGGGCGATCTGAAGCGGGTGCCGCTGATCCACGATGTGTCCATGGGGCGCCACACGGGCTTTCCGACCTGGGACACCTGGCTGCGGGAGGCCGGTGAGCGGGATGTCCCGACTCCCCACGGCCTGCGGATCAACAATTCGGCCGCCGTCCTGCAGGCGGCGATCGAGGGGCACGGCGTCGCGCTGGCCCGCAGCGTGATGGTGCAGGACGATCTCGCGGCGGGCCGGCTGGTGCGGTTGTTCCGCGAGATTTCGTGTCCGTCGCCCTTGGCCTACTACGTCGTCTATCGGGCGGAACATGCCGCGAGACCGCGGCTGTCGGCATTCCGGAACTGGCTGTTGCGCGAAGCGCAGACCGGCGCCGTGGACAGAACGAAAACGACCTGCGCGAAGGCAGGTCGTTGAGTCCAGCTCGTTGGGTCCGGGTTGCTGCGTCCGCCGCGCTTCGCGACGGACAGTCCGGTGTTAGGTCCTGCGCCGCGGAGGCCGGCCCG
>JAJYAR010000191.1 GCA_021779435.1 bacterium | reverse complement strand
GTGAGCAAAGTAGAGCGGAGGCTGGGAATCGTAGGGGCGCATCCACGCCGCGCCCGGCATCTGCCGCACGGCGGTGTCGAAGGCGGAGTTCTCGCGCGTGAGGTCGTGATAGCCGCGGAAGGCGACCAGCGGACGAAGTTCGAGCGAAATGGCCCGGCCGGCTGAACCGCCGATCATCTCATACGTGACGATGACGGTGTTCTCACCCTGGACTAGCAAGACGCTCTTTTCAAGAGTGCATCCGTCGATCGACCAAGTGAACACCGGGCCGGGATCCAGGCGGAAGCCGGACTGGAGCAGGTGCCCTTCGGGATGGATGGCGCCGGGAAACTGATTCACCGACAGTTCGAACCGGACGCCGTCGATGACGAGGGTTTCTTCGAATTTGGAGAGCAGGACGGCGCGGCCGACGGGAGGCTGTGTCGCGGCGGCGAGCAAGGCGTGATAGCGCCGCGTGTTCATGCCGCAGATCGTGGAGGAGGCAAAACCGCCGATGCCGTTGGTCTCCAGCCATTCGCGGCTCATGGCCTGGCTCAGGCTGGAGCAGAGAGAACCCGGAACGACGATCACCATTTTATTGCAGCACAACAGCGGCTTGAGACCATACCCCAAACCGGGTATTTTCATTAAGATCCGATGACGACTTAACGATTGGTCAACAGGCGTTGGCGGCCTTGCGAGGGCGTTTTCTCAAGCCGGTCTGTTCGCTCCCGATAGACCCGCAGGCGCCAGGGGAAGCGCGCGGAGACCCTTGCCGGTGGCGGCGAGGATGGCGTTGCGAATGGCGGGAGCGATAGTGACAATCGGGGTTTCGCCGGCGCCGGCCGAGTCGAGATCGCGGCGATTCACAAGGACCGTCGACAGTTCGGGCAGGTCCGCGAAGCGGGGAACGCGATAGCGGCTGAGGGCGGGATTGGTTATCCGGGAGCCTTCGAATTCGATCGCCTCGAACAGCGCTCCTCCGATGCCCATCATCACCGCGCCTTCGACCTGATTCTTCAGATGGTCCGGGTTCACGATTGCGCCGCATTCGAACGCCGTCGAAACACGGCGGACGCGGACTTTTCCGCTCCCCGGATCGATTGCGATCTCGACGCAGTTGGCGACGAACGAGCCTTTTTCCATCCCGCAGGCCAGGCCAAAGCCACGTCCGGGTCCGCTCTTTTCCCTGCCCCATCCGAAGCGCTCCGTAGCCTGCTCAAGCACGGCGCGCACGCGCGGCTCTTTCAGATTGCGGAGACGGAACTCAAGCGGGTCGACACCGGAGGCCGCGGCGATATCGTCGATATGGGACTCGCGGACGAAGTGATTTGCCGTGGCGGCCAAGCCGCGATACGATCCCTGGCGCAACGGAGAGCGCGTTGGGTGGAAGGCGATGAGCTGATGCGGGATTTCGTAGGGCGTGGCAAGGCCGGAGGGGCCCGAGTTGTAGTTGTGAAATTCCCAGGCCAGCAGTTTGCCGTCGCTCGACGTGGCGCCGCGCACTTCGATGAGGCCGGCGGGGCGCAGGTAGGCAAAGCGGAACTCCTCCTCGCGTGTCCAGACGACTTTTACCGGGCGGTTGGTGGCCTTGGCCAGGCGCGCCGCCTCGATGGCGCATTCGCCGGTGTGCTTGCCCCCGTAGCCGGAACCGCAGTCGGGCATCAGGACATGAACTTTCTTGACATCGAGCCCGAATGCGCCGGCCAACTCCTCGCGCACGCCGAACGGGCGCTGGGTGCCGGTCCATACCGTGAGGCCGTTGGGTGTCCACTCGGCGACCGCGGCCCGCGGCTCGAGCGGCACGTGAGCGATATAAGCCACGGTGTAGTGGCCCTCGACCGTGTGCGCGGCCTGTTGCCAGGCCGAGGCGACGTCGCCGGAGCGGACGGCATCTTCGGCCGGACCCGCGGGGTTGCGCTTGAAGTAGTCGAAGACTTCGGAGTTCGACGGACCAGCCGGAGTGTTCCAATCCGCCTTGACTGAAGCGAGGGCACGGGCGGCGGCGCTGACACTTGGCGCCGCGGCGCCGACGAACTTGCCATCGCGCACAATCGTCGCTCCGCCGGTTTTCGGCGCGGCGCTCACGTCTACGGAGACCAGGTCCGCATCCCAGGCCCGCGGGCGCAACACTTTGCCGTAGAGCATGCCGGGGCGCATTATGTCCGACGGGTAGCGATGCGCGCCGGTGACGATGTCACGGGCGTTCACTTTGGGGACTGATTCGCTGCGCGGCCGGCTGACCTGCTCCTTCCCGATGGTGCGGGTGATCGCCTTGCCATGCGTCAGTTCGCCGTAGGCCGCCGAGCGGCCCGATTTCGGGTCGCGCACGCAGCCGTCCGCGGCTTCGAGCGTCGCCGGATTCACGCCCCAGTGTTGGGCTGCGAGTTCGATGAGCGCCTGGCGCGCCGCCACGCCAGCCGCGCGCATCCGCGGCGCCATGGTGGGCGTTGTCCGGCTGCCGAAGGTGCCCATGTCGAATGGGGTGCGCGCGGTGTCGCCCATCACCATCTCAACCTGGCCGGGCGCCACGCGCAGTTCCTCGGCGACCGCCTGCGTGAGCGCCGTGCGGCTGTTCTGGCCGACCTCGACTTTGCCGGTGAACGCGGTGACGCGGCCATCGGGGCCGATGTGCAGCCACGCTTCGACGGCGTCCGGGAGCGGTTCGCCCCTCCATGCCCCGCGGGCCCGGCCGGACTCCTGCGCGGCGGCCGAATGCGGGATCAGGACGAGCAGCCCGCCTCCGGCAAAGAGTTTCAGGACGTCTCTGCGCTCGGTCTCGAAATGGTAGGCGGGCTTTTCGAGAAGTTCGTATCGCTCGCGTTCAGGCATGACGTCCTCCCGTCGAGACGGAGCGGAGCGCCTGCAGGATCCGCGGGTAGGCGCCACAGCGGCAGACGTTGCCGTTGAGCGCGCGGCGCGCCTCCTCTTCGCCCGGGTGCGGATGGCGATCGAGGAGCGAAACGCAACTGAGGATCATGCCCGCGGTGCAGTAGCCGCACTGCATTGCGCCCGCGTCGAGAAACGCCTGCTGCACGGGATGGAGCTGCCCATCGGATTCCAGGCCCTCGATGGTGGTTATCTCGCGGTCCGCGACGGCGCCGAGGGGCGTGATGCAGGAGCGGACTGGGGAGCGATCCACGAGAACGGTACAGGCGCCGCACTGGCCTTCGCCGCAGCCATACTTGGTTCCTGTTAGTCCGAGATCGTCGCGGAGGAATTCCAACACGCTCCGATCCGGATCTTGCGCGGAGACGTCTTTGCCGTTGACCCGCAGTTTCATGGGCTTCGCGCGCCCTCCCTTCGAGTGCCGGCGCGCGGCGATCCGCGGCCGCCGGATGGTTTGATGATACTCCGCGGCGGATCGAAGCGGAGTGGGCCGTAGAACGGACACCGCGGCGGAGTTCCGCTTTGAAACGGGGTACGGTTTGGCGGAGATACAGTGTGACCCCTTGCACTATGAAGGCGTGAACCCCACTCAAAAGAACGTAGGCGACGGAATTTTCCGGCCCACGGATCGCGAGGCGCACCAGCGCGCCATCGCTCTCGCGCTGTGCCAGATGGACAAGCAGTTCGGTCCGGGCGCGGTGCTGCGTCTTGGGTCGCGGAATCTGCTTCCTGTCACGGTGATTCCAACCGGCTCGATTTCGGTCGACGCCGCGCTGGGCGTGGGTGGATTCCCGCGAGGACGGGTTGTAGAGATCTTTGGCCCGGAGTCTTCGGGCAAGACGACGCTGGCGCTGCAGGTGATCGCGGAGGCGCAGAAGGCCGGTGGGACAGCGGCGTTCGTGGACGCCGAGCATGCGCTCGACGCGACCTATGCGCGGAACCTTGGCGTGGACGTCGACAATCTCATCGTGTCGCAGCCGGACTGCGGCGAACAGGCGCTGGAGATTGCGGGCGCGCTGATCGGCAGCGCAGTTATCGATGTCCTGGTAGTGGACTCCGTCGCGGCGCTTGTTCCGAAGGCGGAACTCGAGGGAGAGATGGGCGACAGCCATATGGGGCTGCACGCGCGGCTGATGTCGCAGGCGCTTCGGAAGTTGACCGGGGCGGTGGCGCGGACCAACTCGCTGCTGATCTTCATTAACCAGATCCGCGAAAAGATCGGCGTTATGTTCGGCAATCCGGAAACGACGACTGGCGGGCGGGCGCTGAAGTTCTATGCCTCGGTGCGCGCCGACGTGCGGCGCGGCGCGGCGATCAAGGACGGGGAAACGGTGATCGGGAACCGCACGAAGGTGAAGGTGGTGAAAAACAAAGTGGCCTCCCCGTTCCGCGAAGCCGAGGTAGACATGCTGTTCGGGCACGGGTTCTCGCGCGAGAGCGACCTGCTCGACTGCGGGGTAGCGCAGGGCGTCGTGGAAAAGAGCGGGAACTGGTTCAGCTTTCGCGGCGAGCGAATTGGCCAAGGGCGCGAGAACGCTCGCACCTACCTGACGGAGCACGCCGATACCGCATCGCTCCTTGAGGGCGACCTGCGTCAGAAGCTCGGCTTCGCGTCCGAACCCCAGGTGACGGGAAGCTCCGCGAAGCCGGCCGCGGCTGAGCCGGCAGGCGCCGTGGCACGCGCGAAAACCGCCTGAAACCGTTCTTGGGAGGGCTGTGTCGAACTCCCCGGAAGACGGGCGAGATGCGCGGCGGGAGACGGTTTTCCACCGCTTCGGACCCCGAAAAGGCCGTCTGGTGCGGGTTTCATGCAACTTTGTGCAGATTTTGCCCGAAAAATCGCGGTTTTCTGCCTCCAGGCTCTTTACAACGGACGAAGTTCGCCGGTATGATTTAGTAGCAAAACACAACGGGGTGATTTTGTTTTAGGATCGCCTCGGGTGGGCGCCCGGACTCGCAAGCGTTGCGAATCGCCGGCGCGTTACTCAAGTCAGGACTAAGGAGAGCAACATGGCAGCTTCAACCAAGATGACCCAGTCGCAAGTCGTGAAGGAACTGGCGGAGACGACGGGCGTCCCCACCAAAGTGGCGAAGCACTTTGTGACGGCGTTCTCGGATATGGCCGTCCGCGAAACCAAGAAGAGCGGGATGTTCGTGATTCCCGGCATTGGCCGCCTGGTGCGCGTGGAGCGCAAGGCGCGCATGGGCCGGAATCCAGCGACCGGCGCGGCGATCAAGATCCCGGCGAAGAAGGTGGTCAAGTTCCGGGTGGCCAAGGCGGTGAAGGACGCGATCGTTCCGCCGAAGAAGAAGTAAGCGAGAGTGGGGGAAGACCGAAAATGAGAGAGGCCCCGGGGACTCGAGTCCGCGGGGCCTTCTTATTTGAGAAGTCGAACTAGAACCGGTCCAAGGACTTGCGGACCGTTTCGGGAAGCCCTAGGCCTGCTTCTTTTCGTCGACGCTGTTGTCTTCTGTCTTCAAGGCATCCTTGAAGCTTTTAATACCCTCACCCAAGCCCTTGGCAACCTCAGGGATTTTCTTGCCACCGAACAACAGCACGGCGACAACCAGGATTACCAGCAACTCAGGCAGGCCAATCGAACGCAGCATGAGGCCTCCTTTGCTATCCATTTCATTGTAGGTAGGCGTTCCGTCCGGCGTCAAGCCGGGTTTCGCGGCTCGGGCGCCCGGTGGCCGCCAAAGGAGCGTCGTAAGATTACGACGCAGAAGAAGAAAAGAGACGCCACGCTCAGGACAGCCGATGGCGGCTCGGGCGCCGGAGCCGCCTGGAAGGATCCGTAGGGCGCTGGAGGGAAGTACTGAAGGTCGAGCGGCCCCATTGTGGTCGAAAGAAGCGTGATCGGGCCATACGCAGGCCCCGCAAGCGGGCCGATCGGCGAAGAGAGGTCGTATTTGCTCAGGCTCGCGTTGGAAATGGCGAGGATGTCCACTGCCCCCACACCGAAACCTGCCGAATCAGCCGCCGGGTTGGCAAAAATGTAGGCCGAGCCGATCTCCAGCGGCACGGCGCCGATTCCGGAGATTCCGATGGTGGCTGATCCGGGTACGAGCGACAGCCAATACTCCCCCCCGGCGGTGCGCACAATGTTGCT